>CAYHWL010000007.1:2005-24142 GCA_964359785.1 uncultured Methanosarcinales archaeon
CACACCTTGGCAGAATTGCAACGCGCGAAACTTGAGCACGCGAATGGTGCTCACGGCGCTTCCAAACAATTGTCAGGGCACGCCCAATGTATCACAGCATTGCGATTATTATTGCATGAAAGATAATTCGTGTAAAGGCAAAGCGCCAGGGGATTCGCTTTTCTCCTACAAGTGTGACGCGCTTGGCCGCGTTAACGGGAACGCCCTGTATACCTGCAGATGCGATTATGATTGTTACCCGTCCGTGAACGATATCATGGGCCCATTGGCCAAACGCGCGGACGGTGCGGCGCAAGTCACAAGATGTGGTCATACTAGCTGTCAGAATCCGACTTTCTCTCCAGATGGCGCAAAGCTTCTTTTCAATGAATTCATTGGAGGTTACAATCAAGGCGGTTCATCATTGATAATCAAAGATATCTTGGATGGACAAGAGACTTATCTCACAACAGGACAAGAGAGCGCGGTATCTGTTCCCAAAGGTTCGTGGGTGGGCGCAAAGATCACTTTCGCAAGCGACCTTAACGGCTATGATCAGATCTATACGATCAATCAAGATGGCACTGGGCGAGCGCTTGTTGGCACGCAACAGACGGATGTGACAGGCCACTACCAAGAGCCCGTCTTCAATCCGAAGAACACTAATCAGATAGCTTTCGAATTCTTCCAAGGGGAAGATGAGACTGTCCCACATAAGATTGGAGTGTTCAATAACGGGGTTATTTCATGGCTCACATCAGGCGCGACAGACGATCGTCTTCCTGCTTGGTCTGATGATGGCGCGAAAATACTATTCCAAAGGGCAGGTGTGGCCGCTGGAAAAAGCAGCGGCATTTACACTGTGCAAGTGGGCGATATAACAGGCTCCACGCTCACAAATATACATCAGATATCAGGCTCCGATGATGTGGCGACAGATAATTCCTGGGCATATGATGACACCCAATTTGTTTCAAGTGTTGCTGTGGGGGATGCGATCGTGCCGGCCATCTGGGTCTACAGCGCGGCTGGCCAAGGCAGGACAGCGCAGGTCACAAACAGCACAATGCAAGATGAAGCCCCTGCCCAATCGCATGACAACAGGTTCATCGTTTTCGAATCACACCTGCCTGATGTCATGATTGGCAATGTCGAGACGTCCTATCCAGCGAACATATACTTCATGCAGGCTCCCCAATTACAATCATCGCAAAGCGCTATATGGCTGCCCACACCACAAACCACTTTCCAATGGCAGCTCAATGGTGTCATAGACTTGAACGCCAACGCGCAGGTCTTCGATCTTGACCTCTTCGAGAATGACAAGACCATCGTAGACGCCTTGCACGCGAAAGGGAAGAAAGTGATAGCTTATATCAACGCTGGAGCCTACCAGCCGGGTCAGCCGGATTCGGCGCAATTCACTTCCGATGTCATTGGAAGAGTGTACGGTCCAGATTGGCCGGATGAGAAGTGGATCGATATACGGTCCCCCAAAGTGCGCGCGATAATGGCCGCAAGGCTTGATCTCGCAAAACAGAAAGGTTTTGACGGCATCGAGCCTGACAATATCAATAGCTATGAGATGGATATGCCAGGGAATGCAGGGACTGGTTTCTCACTCACGGCCGCGGACCAGATTGATTACAACAGATGGTTTGCCGACGCGTCTCATGCCAGAGGGCTATCTGTGGGTCTAAAAAACGATGGCGACCAAGTTTCACAGCTCCTGCCTTATTTCGATTGGGCCCTCATCGAAGAATGCGCCCTGCAGGGTTTCTGCCCGCAATTCAAGCCTTTCACAGACGCGAATAAAGCCGTTTTCATGACGGAATATTCAGACACTACAGTTGATTGGCTAAACGCTTGCGCGACAGCAAGACAGCTTAGATTCACTGCGGTCTACAAGACAAGAGACCTCAATGCGCAGTTGACTCTCTGCCCATGACGTCATTGGGATTGTTATCGACTATACTTCAAAGATACATTTAAATAATAGTAATTGGTAAAATACTGCAGGTGGTAGGGGATATGAGATTGATAGTAAATGGATTTTTGACAAATTTGTCATCGACATATCGCTCCTCCGGAGCGGTCAGATGAAGATACCGACCCGTTCTATATGGCAATTCGTTCTCGTTTCCCTCCTTATCCTCTCACTGTTGCTAGGCCAAAACCGCATCACCGGCCGTGTCACACAGGATATCGATTCATCTATCGTCTGGATAGGGGATGAATCATTGCTTGCCGCGCAGGGTCATATCGTGGCTTTGAATCTATCAAGATATTTCAGGTCAAATGACCCGCTCACATTTGTCGCCGCAAGACCTGCGAATGCCGACGCTTGGGTGGCTGGTGATATGCTCTATATCTCACCGACTGGCGCGTACACTGGCCAAGACGTCTTCTCGCTTTCAGCCAGTGATGGTTTCCGTGTCTTATCAGTGCCTCTGGATCTCACGATAGCCGCGCAGGCTTCATCACAAGAGCTTATCCTTGCCAACTCGCCGATACCTATCGATCCAGTCGTTCTGGACCAGATCGATCTCAATGACGAGTATCCTGTTTCAGTGAATATCACGGCCTCTTTTGATCTCTCTTCGTACACTGAATTCCAGGAGGTCGCAATCGATGGCATCGCGATGCCTGGCTCATATGATCTAAAAGACGCTGTTCTAGTAGGTGATGTCCTCCATGGCAAGGTCACAAGAAGGGGCTTGACAGCATTGGTAAGCGATCCTCAAGTGACATCTATTTCATCAATAACCTCACGGAAGATCCCCTTTATGAAACGCGCGGGGGGTCCAAGGATCTCTGCCGTGCCTGTGGGATACCCAAAGGCTCCAAGGGCTGATACCAGCTTTGGTATTCAAAAATTCATGGTCGCTTCAACTACCGATATGAATATCAGCACGACAAACACGGAACAGACCAGGTTGAAGCTGATCGCTAATCCGGTCAACAATTCATTCCTTGTTTTATGGGAAGATTATAGGGTTAGCGCAGACGTCGATATTGTCGGGCAGATAATCAACGGGTCAGGCAATTTGACAGGTTTTCAGAACGAGACTACTATCGCAGACACTAACAGCGTCCAGGCTCTTGCCGCTGGCGCTTTTAGCGAGAGCAGTCTTTCATATCTGATCGCATACTCTAATATCACGGAGCCTGTCGCAGCATTCACAACAGAGATGATGTATATCACAGTCCTCAATGAATCAGGTGGAAGAAGGAATAATGCCTTTGTTTTGACAGATCAGTTCAACCGTTCGCAAAACCATCCGGCAGTGGCTTGGAACCCGGACAATGATACCTTCATGGTTGTGTGGGTCAATGATTCGATTATGACTCTCTCAGGCGTCTTCAATGACACCGAAGAAGATACATTGGTAGGTATTCTCATAAACAGCACAGGGTCGCCTGTGAGCCGGAATTTCACTATCAGGGACGGCAATAGCAATATAGTGCTCTCAAATATCACTGATCCTACAGGTAACACACAGGTTCAAAGGACATATGATAGTTTCCTAAGCCCAGCTATCGCGTATGGCACGTGGAACAACACGTTCCTGGTCACATGGCAGGACAATAGCACTGGTACTTTCGATTTGTTTGGGGCGATTCTCAACAGCAATGGCTCGCTCAATGTATCCTTGATAACCATCGCCTCTGGTGCGGCTCATCAGATCAGCTCGCAGATAGTTTATGACAATGTGAGCAACAGATTCTTGGTAGTCTTTGATAATTGCACGGATGTCACTCCGGAAGGGTCTGCTGGATGCGATACTTACGGTTATCTGATAACTGGCGAAGGCGCGTTGTTTGGTGCACAGATCAACATCAACAATAAGGAGAATGAGACTGGTTTTCCAAGCGTGGCTTTCAGCCCGCAGAGCAATCAATTCGTGGTGAGTTATCTTGACTGTTCTACATCTGAACCTAGGTGTTTTGTGGTCTCACAGGTGATAAATGGGACTGGCAGTCTTGTCGGCATCCCAAGTATAGTGCAAAAAATAGCCAATACCGCAGAGAACCTCCCCAAAATAGCTTATTCAAACAAGGATAACCGCTTCTATGCCGCATATATCGACAACAGGACAAACACGCCAAACAATCACATATACGGGAATTTCCTGGCAAGATACGAGCCGCAGACGACAAATTTCACAGTCGGCAATGGAACGACTAGTTTCAATTCGTCGCCTGACTTGACCAACGTCACTTTGGGTGTCATCCAAAATAGCCTTGGCCGCATCAAGTACAACAGATCGATCAATGTCTCTGGCCAGAATCTAGATAGACATATCGCTATGGGCCTCCGTTTCCTCTCCCTTAACTCAACCGCGCTTGATCCTAGCCTCAATGGGACGGCCAATGTGTCGATAAATGTCACCTCCTGCACAGGCGGCGATCTGCTGTATAAGACTGGGTTCTTCACAAGCCAGGCCTCCGCGGTGAATGATTCCAGGATGTGCAAGCCCACAACAGACCCATCATGCACAAATATAGTGTGTCAGGCTGGCTTGCTCAATTTCACCGTCTCACATTTCACGTCTTATGCTTATGGCCTCAACTCGAATCTGACCATTTTCGACGACCAGGATGCGATAAAGGGTTCGCAGGCAAGAAACCCAGGCGATGCATTCGCTTTCTATGCCAACTATACCCAGCCTGACGGCACTGCCATCTCAAGCGCAGTCTGTGAGATCTTCATCAACACATCCACTCCCATCATCTGGAATATGAGCTATAACGTGACCTCCAGTTTATACCAATTCAACACGACAGCAATCCCAGATAAGAGTGCATACATGTGGAATGCCACATGCAATGCGACTAATTCAGGCTTCTCCTTGTTGACGGCCAATGATACTATGATCCTGGCAGTCTTTGTCAACTGCACCCAGATCGGGACGAACAGTATAGTGAATATCACCTGTCTTAACAGTTTCAAGATAACCATCAACGAGACAGGGTCAAACAACACCAACAGCACCCTTGACACCATCAATGCGAACTTCAGCGTCTTCGACAATTCATACGTGAACAACTCCAATGTCTGGTCGAGCAACAAGACCAACAGTTGGGTAGTCAATTCCACCGATATTTTCTCATGGGTTAATCAGTCGGTAGAATTGAATTCATACCTTGCATCCTGCAGGGTGCAGAACTCTTCCATCTCAAATAGCAGTAAGACAAACTCGACTGTCATCGCCTCATTCAATATCAACGCGGCTGTGAACACCTCTTTCGAGAACACCTGTCATATCACTAACGGCAGGATGGAATACTCCAACTGCACCAACAGCACTCTGGCGCAGTCTTATACCTACTTTACCAACATCTCCAACGCCTGGTCTCTAAACAGCACGCAGACCCAATGTCTTGTCAGGAACGTGACGATGCACAGTTCCGTTTGCATCAACAGCACCAAGCAGGATGTGCAGGTCCACAACTCGACCAACATCAATAGCACAGTGAGCAACGCCACAGAGTTCAACTGCACTTTGGTGAATGTGGTGTTCCAGAATAGGAACTGCACAAACAGCATCTTCAATGGTTCGCCTATAAGTGACTGCACCATAGTCAATAATGTCATCCTGCTAGGCTCATCCTGTCTCAACTCGACAAAAGATAACGTGACGGCTATCCAGTCCGTCAACAACAACACAGTGGTCAACCAGACTGTAGAGGATAACTGCCGTATCTTGGGCGGTCGGTTCCTGGGAGGCAACTGCACCAATTCTACAAAAGTGACCACATATAGCACCTATTCGAACAACTCCAATTCCAGCACACTTAATTTCACGGAAGACATCTGTTGGGTCCGTGACGGCCTTATACACAATTCAGTGTGCGGGAACACGACCATCCGCGGAGCCGTCGTCCACAATTCGACCGACTTCAATAGCACTTTCACCAATGGCACCCAGATCAACTGCACTTTGGTAGATACCGTATTGAACAACCAAGACTGTATCAACATGGTGCTCAATGTCACATATCTTGACAACTGCACCATAACAAATAGCACCCTTGTGAACTCCACCTGTTATAATTCGACTGTCACAAACACCCAGAAGTATACTTCAGTAGATAATAACTCACAGGTCAACCTCTCCATCGAGAACTACTGCCGGATGGAGAACACCACATCCATCGTCTCGAACTGCACGAACTCTTCATCGACTAATGGCTTCCTCACCTATACGCACATCAACAATTCGATCTCAAATGGCACGAATGCCACATCCTGCTTTATCAACGGCGAACTCTTGCACACGTCTTTCTGCATCAGGTCCAACAAGACACAAGGTGTCTCGATCATATCCAACAACACCAATAGCACAGCTGTGAACGCGACAGAGATCGGCTGTCAGCTCATAAACACCGTGATGTACAATTCGACTTGCATCAACTCGACCAAGACCAACAGTTTCATCCGCAATTCCTTCAACAGGGACGCCTATATCAACAATGTGACAGAGACAGGATGCACCCTGATCAACATAACGCTCCAGCATACGACCTGCACGAACAACACCTTCATCAACAATGTCCCCAATGCCACCGCGGTCAACACGACGATAAACAATTCGCCTAACATCTACAATTGCACACTGACAAATTCGAATCTCTTCAACTCCACTTGTATCAACAGCACCCTTAATAATGTCACAAAGATAGACAGCAATGACTATAACAGCACATCGAATGCGTCAACAGAGCTTGGCTGCACCCTTATCAACACATTCCTGCAAAACAGCACTTGCTGGAATTCCACCAAGATCTGGACCAATGTGACATTTTCAAGCAACATCAATAGCACTATCAACATGACCGCTGAATCATTCTGCGCGGTGCAGAACTCAAGCCTGCTTAGAGGATCATGTTATAATTCGACTGTGAACGCGACAAATACTGTCAACTGCACCATAACACAATCCTTTGTCACAGGCGGCTTCTGTGTCAACTCAACCAAGCTCAATTCAAGCGTCTACTACTCAAACAACACAAATTCATCCGCGAACCAATCTGTTGAGGCCGCCTGTCAATTGATCAACTCAAGGTTGATAAACAGCACATGCGTGAACACCTCAATTATAGCGTCTCCGGTGATTAACAGCAATCTGACCAACGTGACAGCCAACAATTCAGTCCTCTTCAATTGCACCCTGAACAATTCCATCCTCCAGCTCATGCGTTGTTACCATAACGTGCTCACCCCGATAACCACGCCAAGAGTCATCTTCCTCTCGCCGGTGGCAGGCAGGATAATCAACCAATCTGATCGGTTGAACATCACGATCAACGCGACCGACCCAGATGGTATAGACATAGTTTCAGTCACGATCACCTTGCCTGATTTGACGACACAGACTCATATTCTGGAGTCAACAGGGGTCGATTACTACACTACATTCTTCAATGTCACCAACCTCACTGGCGCATACATCGTCCAAGCTGATGTCAATGATTCTGTTGACAGCCGCAATCAGAGTATCCAGACCAATTTCAGCATCAACGCCAACTTGACCATCTTTGATGACAATGACCCTCAAAGGGACATCTTATGGCCCAGATTCAACCAGACTGTGATCTTCTTCGCCAATTACACCAACATCTCCCAGATGCCGATCATCGGCGCGGGTGTGTTATGCGAGCTTAGATTGAATGTCACTGGCGCCTTCCCGATCAATATGACCTATAATGCGTCGATGTCGCTTTATCAGATCAACCACACCATCGGCCAGAATGGCACCTTCCTCTGGAATGTCACTTGTGACGGCAGCAGTCAAGGCCTCTCAAGGGTCTGGCGCAACGACACCATCACGATCCAGAACAATATATTCAATTCGACAACATCGAATTGCAATATAGACAGCCGTAGTCAGCTGTTAGGTTCCAATTGCTCCAATAGCAATGTGACTAACACAAGCAAGATCAATAGTATCAACCAGAATAGCACATTGAACAATTCGGATGAATTCAATTGCATAGCGAACAATACCATAATGCAGACATCCAACTGCACCAATAGCACGAAGGCTTTCACGGTGTTGATAAATTCGACAGACAATGACAGCGTGGTCTATATCTCAAATGAGACTGGCTGTATCGTGACAGGCTCATTCCTCAATCTCACAAACTGTCTCTTCTCGAATAAGACTGATGTGTTTGCGCAAAACAGCTTCAATAATGGCTCGACTATCAGGAACGGCACGGAGATAAATGCCAACAAGAGCCAGGTCATTAGTATCAACTCAAGCAACTACAACAGCACCTTGACGCAGACAAATGAGACCAACTGTTATGTCGCAGGCTCGGTCATCACAGGTTCTATCTGTCTCAACAGCACGATCATCAACACGACCAAGACCCAAAGCCTTGATAACAATTCGGTCGTCAACTGGTCCATTGAGCGGAACTGCACTTTACAAGGCGGCCTGCTCTACTTCAGCAACTGCACCAATTCTACCAAGATAGAATCCATCGTCCAGCAGTCCAATGACAATTCCTCTGTGGTGTACTACTCCAATGAGACTAGCTGTAATGTCCTCTCATCAAGGCTTAATACTTCGACATGTAACAATGCGACTATTGTGAACAGCACAGTCATCCGCACCATCGCGAATCTCTCGACTATCAATTCATCTAGCATAGTGAACTGCACGCTTATCAACTCCGTCCTCCAATTCGTGAATTGTTCCAATGCGACCTTGATCAACGTCACCGCGTTCAACTCGACCATCATTGATTCATTCAAGTTCAATGTGTCAATCATCAATTCCTCAAACATCAACAGCCGCGTCAACCACTCGACCGAGATAGTCTCAAGGATTGTGAATACGACGGCTGTGGGGATGACTGCCAATGAGTCTCTCATCACTAACACATTTGATAATCAGGTCGCTTTTGACAACACCACAGCCAATATTGGCACAATCTACAACGCGACTATCACAGATAGTAATCTCTCAAGGGTCAACATCTCAAGATCGAATGTGTCAAACAGCAATATCACTGCGGCTACTCTTCAGAATGTTTCAGTCATCACGCGGTCGACTATTGTCGACTCCACATTTGGCAATTCCACGGCGCAGGAGTCTGTCAAGTACAATGCCACTGTGGTCAATTCAGACAACAACAATGTCACTTTGCAGAACGTATCCGAGTCCAATGCTTCCGTATGCTTCGTGGCCCGCTCCAATGTGAATTACAGCAACACCGACAATTGCACTCTGCCAGTGAGTGCAGGTGCAAGCCGCGGTTCTGGCGGCGGCCCGCACATCAATGTGCCTTATGTCCGCATGCCAGGTCCTGCTGAAGCATCCTCACCTATGACGTCTGCTTTCACGCAAGGCAATATGCTCACAGGTTCATTAGGTCAGGCAGGACAGACCAACCCGGCAGCAAACCCGCAGGCTCCGCAGCCAAAAAAGCCAGCCGCACCAGCAAATAACGGCGCAACATTCCTTCCGACACCTCCACCTATGCCTCCAAGCAGTGGCGGATTGATCACAACGTCTCCGCTTATAGAAAGGCCGTTGGAAGTGCCGCCTGCAGGCATATCATTCATCTGGTATATCTTGCTCTTCCTCGTGCTCTTGCTAGGCGGGTACGATATGTACATCTATGAGAAGCGCAAAAAAACATCCGGATCCAAGTGAGGATCCATCACGTTCATAACATTGGGGGGATATAGAAGGTCAAGATCAGGGTTCATATCCGTAATTGATACTTGACCTCGCTTACTATGCGGTGGTGCCATCCGCTGCGTAGCGCTAGCTCTATCTCATTTGGTTCATATCCCCCATTTTTCATCAGACGTCCAAGATCGTAGGCAGTCATGTGCAATCCAAGGTATGGGACCATATGATGTATCCTTTCTCCTTGTTTACACAGCCCTTTCATCACGTTCTCGATAAAGCGTTCATCCTTGGCGGTTTGCGAGTCACCATCATACAACTCCAGGAATACGGTGGCTTTATCCTTGGTCTGCAGTCTTGAGTTAGCCAGGGCTTCACCGAACTTGAACCCGAGCATAGTGAGGATTTGCTTGTTCCCATTCATTCTCTTGTGCATCGCCAGCGAATCTATCACTATGTTTATCTGTCTTTGCAGGCTCTTGCTTGTCAGTGTCGCGGCGATGAATTCATACGCGCTTACCCCGTCAAATGTCTTTAGCATATAGTCCACTTCGATCTTTGTCTGCAGGTCCCCTACATTCCCCTCATGCTTGGTGTGCCCTATGGCTTGCATGCATTCCGGAAGATTGTGTGTGAATACATCAAGTATGGCTTTATTGAGATCCATGCCTAGAGTGTCCTTCTTCACTCTCATCACTTTGCCCAATATATCTGGATTATACCCTTGGTCTCTCATGGCCCTCACTACCTGGACAGCGAGAATCCCGTTCTCCTTCGCGTAAATCATGGCGGTTTCATACGCGACAAACGGCTCAAGCTTCCTTCCGCATATATCGGCTAGGTTCTCATCCAGGCTCCTGGCTGGCTTCTCTTCACAAGGGTAGTATTCTGCTAGCAGCCGAAACCATGCCTCACCCCTTTTTCCCGGAGGAAGGCCTTTTATCTCGGACTCCAGTCTAGAATAGAACTCTTTCTCCCATCCAGGTCTCTCCCACTTCTCTCCCATTTTTCACCGTTAGTATGAGATAATATAAATTGGTATTGCCTACGCGGCCCTATCCCTTTTCTCAAGACGCTGGCTCTCTTTGAGCACCTTCCACTCAAGTTTTGCGGTTTTTATCTCCAGCCTCTCGTAATGGTGCTCATATAGTGCGTCTACAAAGGCGAATCGGTCATCGTTTTTTTCCCTTCTTGTGTACTTTCCGTTCTGCTCATACGCGATAACCTTTCCGTGCTTGGCGTATATCAGCAGGCTCTGGGTGTGTATCGAGTCTAGGCTGAGGATGTCGTTGTAGTGGTACATCACACTGTTGTTGTGGATATAGAATCCGTAATCTCCCATCTTGACTGTCCTTGTCATACGCCGCCTCCAGGCCGATACGCCTAGTAGGCGATACGCAAACATTGCTTAAATATCAAAAACAGTTTTCCGCAAACATTACACATCAGTATATACATCCATGGGCATGGTACACACACCAGAAGATCTCCGATTTTTCAGACGATATACATATAAATGCAGCTTGACAAATATGGCCTATGGCGGATCCCACATATCAAATCAAGTACACTCTCTGGGAGAAAGTATGGAAAGGGTTAGGTGCATTAGCTATGGTATTCGGGTTGGTTAGCATCACAGGCATCAAACTTAACCTGCCATGGGTTCTGCTTTTTGTGATGGCTGTCATATTCCTTGCGGGATATTGGCACACCTTGGAATTGACGCGCAAGATAAGAACACAGGTCATAGGGTACTTCAGTGAACTTCAAGAAGACATAAAGTTTATTAAAACCAGACTCGGCAAGAAAGGGACTGATGAAGATGAATAACGATGGACAATTGACTAGGAACGTGAAAGAGATTGTGCTAGCCGCTGTGTTGTTGTTCCTATTCTTGCTTCTGATCAGGGCGCTATTATTATGAACTCACACCATCTTAGATATCTTCTTCACTTCTTCGACAAATATTTGCGCTTCTGTTTCGGTGTTGTAGAGATACACGCTTGCCCTGCACGTCCCTTTCATATTGCGTTTGTTGAAATAGCTGTGTACGCAATGGGCTCCGCTGCGGGTCAATATCGCCCTAGAAGCGTCAAGCATCTTGCATATCTGATGGGGATCCATCCCTTTGATGTTGAATGAGAAGATTCCTGCGCGCCTCAAGGCGTCTTTTGGGCCTAGTAATTCGATGCCTTTCACGCCATCCAATCCTTCTGTGATGATCTTGTTTAGTTTGACTTCATGCTTATGTATCGTCTCTTGTCCTATTCCTGTGATATACTTGCACGCTTCGCCAAAACCTATCAATCCGGCATAATCAGATAGTCCTGCTTCAAACCTCATCGGCACATCTTCTGGGATAAATGAATCATATGTGCTGTTTTTCACCGTGTGTCCGCCTACTATGAACTGGTCCAATCTATCTAGTTTCTCAAATTTTCCGTAGAGCGCTCCAGTCCCTGTCGGCCCGCACATCTTATGGCCTGAGAAAGCCAAGAAATCGCAGTCAAGATCTTTGACATCCACCTTGATGCCAGGCACGGACTGTGCTCCATCGACTAGTATCGGCACACCGTGTGAATGCGCTATTTTGCCTATCTCTTTTATCGGGTTCATGACGCCATCCGCGTTGCTTTGATGCACCATCGAGACCAATTTAGTCTTGGAGCTAAACGCCGAGTTATACGCGTCCATATCAAGTGATCCATCGTCAAACGTAGGCACATGCAACACTTTCACTCCTTTTTCTTTGAGTCTCAACCAAGGGATGAGATTCGAATTATGCTCCTTGTCAGATAGTATGACCTCATCGCCTTTTCCAAGGCGCAGGCCATGTGAGACCACATTGATAGCCTCTGTGGTATTCCTAGTGAATATTATCTCTTTAGCAGATCTAGCTCCAAGCAGTTTCCTGACACCTTCTCTTGCACCTTCCATCTCGTCTTGCACGCATTCGGCGAGACGGTGTATGCTTCGGTCCCCGCATGAGGTATACTCATTATAGTACTCGTCCATTTTAGCAATTACTTGCTTTGGTTTTAACGTCATGCAGGCGTTGTCGAAGTAGATGATCCCTTTTGACAGCACAGGGAAATCTCCCCTGACTTTTTCTGGTTTGTACCCAAATATCATGCGAACCACCCCGCTATATTCCGCCAGGTCTTGGAGAATATGCTTGTTTGTTTTCCACTGCATCTGTTAAGCTCATCATCGATGACTGCTCTGAATGTGGCGATTGGTTTTGGCCCTACTATCTCGCTTGTCCGGATATAAAATGTTGGGGTGCCCTTGATACCCGCGTTGGCGGCCTCAGTGTTATCGTCTTGGACGGTATTGGCGTATTTCCCGCCAT
Organism: uncultured Methanosarcinales archaeon; assembly: GCA_964359785.1. Taxonomy (GTDB): domain Archaea; phylum Nanobdellota; class Nanobdellia; order Woesearchaeales; family JAGWAF01; genus JACQSU01. Next base: position 14,987 of record CAYHWL010000007.1, read on the forward strand.
CAAGACAAGAGTCAAATAGTTTCTTGTCGATTCCGCTCTCTACGGCAAATAATCCGAGCATCTCTCTTGTGATGCCCTCGGGGTTCTTGAAAAGAAGATCGCGATACTCGCTGTATCTCCCCTGTTCCGATGCGCAGGCGACTGCCTCGGCGGATAATGCGCTGTTTTCATCCCTTGGTATGATGACGTGTTTGAATTGCAGGTTGACCCTCCCAGAATATTCTTCTAGCACCTGTTTCACAGTGGGTTCTGCGGCTTTGGTATATGGGCATGCGTAGCATCCAAACTCTATGATCGTTAGCGATGCGTTCTTCTCGCCAAGGACAGGATTGTGTTTATCGACTCTAGGTTGTGTGATGTTTTGGCTTGTCGCAGTGTCAAGTTCTGTTATTCCAGAGCCGTATGTGGCTGGATTGAGTATGCAGATCCCCGGGTTTTCCGGGCCATTGCAATTGCCGTACTTGATAAGGTTGTATCCGCCAACCGCCGTGTAATAAGTGCTCCATAGAAGAAGCGCAAGTACTATCCATGTGAATATCTGATAATGCTTGTACACCGTCCGTGCGCCAAATGGCCAGAACCGCATCATGCGGCCGGTTATCCCGGCTTTTATCCGTTCATCAAGTCCGCTTTCGCACTTCCGGAACGTGACTGTGTGGAAGATGCAGTGCCAGCTATCAAGGGCAAGCCTTCTGTATTTCACAGAAAATATGCCTAAGATGGCAAATATCGGCAACGCTATAAGACATAGTACCATATTCCAACAAGCGTCGAGCCCTATTTAAAGCCTTTGTGGATTTGTGGTGCATGGCGCTTTGCAGGTGACCAGTGCCCTTCAAGACCCCAGATAACATTTAAATAACCACTATATAGCCATCCTTCATGGCCGATATAACCATCACTTTTCCTGACAAGAAACAGTCCAAGTATCCAGTTGGCACATCAGGTCTGGAGATAGCCAAGTCTATCGGCCCAAGACTTGCCAAGGACGCTTTGGCGGTCAAAGTGAGCGGTATTCTCCAAGACTTATCCACTCCAATCAATCAGGATTCGGATTTAGCTATCCTCACATGGTCCTCAAAAGAGGGGCAGGAAGTTTTCCGTCAATCGACAGCCCATATCTTCGCCTACGCCATCCAGGAGCTTTATCCAGACAGTAAAAACACGATCGGCCCAGCAGTTGACGAAGGCTTCTACTATGATTTTGACGATCTCAACATCACGGAGGCTGATTTTCCGAAGATCGAAGCCAAGATGAAGGAGATCATCGCAAAAGACATCCCCTTCCAAAAGCACACTATCACATTGACAGAAGTGAAAGCGAGATTCCCAAAGAATAATTATAAGATCGAGATGGCGACAGAATTTGAGAAGCAGGGCCCGCTGACTTCATACAGCATCGGTAGCGATTTCCAGGATCTTTGTCGTGGCCCTCACGTCCCAAGCACTGGCTATATCAAAGCCATCCATCTATTCTTGGTGGCTAAAGCCTATTGGCGTGGTGATGCCAAGAACAAACAGCTCACAAGAGTCTATGGCATCAGCTTCCAGTCAGAAAAAGACCTCGCAACATATCTCAAACAAAAGGAAGAGGCAGAAAAACGCGATCACAAGAAGATTGGCATGGAGATGGGCATCTATATGCAGCATCCTTCTGTCGGCAAGGGTCAGCCTATCTGGCTTCCTAATGGCGCAGCCATAAGAAAGGCTTTGGAGAATTTCGCGGTCAAGATGGAAGAGGACGCGGGTTACATCAGGGTAGTCACCCCCATATTAGCAAAGGAAGAGCTATTCCTCCAATCTGGCCATCTGCCGCATTACGCGGATAGCATGTTCCCAAAGATGGAGATGGATGACGGCAGCTATATCCTAAAAGCCATGAACTGTCCTATGCATCACTTGATCTATGGGAACAGGATTTACAGTTACAAAGAGCTTCCGATAAGGATCGCTGAATACGGGCTGTGCCACCGCAATGAACTCTCTGGCACTCTCTCAGGCCTTCTTAGAGTCCGGGCGATGGCCATGAACGACGCCCACATCTATTGCAGGAAAGACCAGATTGCCGATGAGATAAATGCCGTGATTGACTTGATAAAATCCTACTACAAGACATTCGGCTTCAAGGATTACTATTTCCGCCTGTCGCTTTGGGACCCGAAGAATCACGAGAAGTATATCAACGAACCGGAGAATTGGGAATACGCAGAGCAGATCTTGAGGGATATCATCAAGAGATGCGGTGTACCCTATGTAGAGGTCACAAACGAGGCGGCTTTCTACGGTCCAAAGATAGATGTGCAGTTCAAGACAGTCACTGGGAGAGAGGAGACCATGTCAACTGTTCAATTGGATTTCGCGGCAAAAAAGCGCTTCAATCTCACATATGTGGACAAGGATGGCAGCAAGAATAATGAGGTCTTTGTGGTTCACCGGGCGCCATTATCCACCCATGAGCGGATGATAGCCATGCTAATCGAGCATTACGCTGGCAAGTTCCCGCTTTGGCTCTCTCCAAGGCAGGTCAGGGTGCTGTCCATCTCGGAAAAGACAGAAGACTACGCAAAAGAGATAGTCGCTCTCCTCAAATCAAGAGACATCCATGCGGAATTGGACGCGAGAGCTGAGACTATAAACAAGAAGATCAGGGAAGCGCAATTGGAGCAATGGAACTATATCTTGGTAGTTGGTGAGAAGGAGCAGCAAAATAAGTCTGTCAACGTCAGGACAAGGGACAACATAGTCCATGGCGAGTGGCCGCAACAGAAACTGATCGATTCACTTAGAGAAGAGATCGACAAGAAGCTCTAAACCTATTCCCCCCATGCTAATTTTCCCCACATATACGGGAGCCATATCTGTCCAAATACTGGCACTAGGACAAGCAACGCCCACCATATGGGTTTTCCACGGGCCTCACACACTTTGACAGTCCATAAAATCGTGAATCCCACAAGGACTGCCGCGAATCCAACTCCAAAGATAGGGACGGGCACACCCACCACAAGAAGAACAGGCCGCCAATCCATCTTGGCCATCTGGCTAAGCAAGTACAGGTTCCCGATAGGTATCCATGCAAGCCAAGCATCCTTTATGCCAAGTCTTCGCGCGGTTGCACAGAGTGCCAATGCAGCGTAGATGTATCCGACCAGAAAAGCCAAGACTAACAAGAATACAATCAACAATCCGAGTTGGATCATTGTTCCCACGAGATCAGCCATACTATCCCCCGCGCAATCCACCTATATTAATCAATCGAAGAAAAGAAAAAGTTCTACTCGCCCCAGGCGAGTATTCCCCACATGACAAACATCCATATCCATCCAAAGAAGGGTATGAGCGTCAGCAATGCCCACCATCCAGGTCTGCGTCGTGCTTCACATACCTTGTATGTCCAAGCGATGACAAAGCCAAATAGCGCAAGTGAGAATGCCCATCCGATGAATGGTATCCCCACTCCAAGTATGAGGAGTATCGGCCACCAATCCATCTTAGCCATCTGGCTCAACAGATACACGTTTCCGACAGGGATCCATGCAAGCCATGCATCCTTGACTTTGAGCCTTTTTGCGGTGAACATCATCGTCAGTGCTACATAGACGTACGTCACCACGAATACTGCCAGGATGACAGCCATCATGGCGAAAAACACCCCTAGAATGCTTCCCATAAAATCCAATGCCATTTTTTCCTCCAATGCTTATCAGCAAATGTCTTACTTCTTCTTGACCACTAGATAGTATACTATAGCTGTCAATATGCTCCCGATGACAGCGGCTATCGTCCACATGATCCTTCGTTCTTCTTTCATCTTCTTCTGGACGGTGAACACATCATATATGACCCATACAGCGGCCAAAACAGCGATTATTGCCCAATACATTTTCGCACCTCGTAGACTCGGTTATTATTCTCACACGATTTCATAGCTTTATTAATCATTCGGTGCGTCTGGCAAATCTAGGCATCGCCTTATACGCAAATAGCCCGATCACCACCACAACACCCCAAAACATCAAAGGGTCTATCTTCCCCAGAGCTAGAAGTGTCATATTGACAAGTAGCGCAAGGATTAGCGTGAGAGACGCATACTGGACTGTTCTCATTTGCATATCTCCTGGGCAAACAATGTGATCCTTCGTGCCGCTTCCTTCAAATCATCTTCATCTTGGACTAGCGAGACCCGGACATAATGATCTTGCGAGTTCCAACCGCAAGTCTCCCTGCCAAATATCTTGCCAGGTATCAAGCCCACGGAATACTGGTGGTACAGTTGGTTGCAGAACCTTTCGCTATTGCCCCCTATCTTTTTGAGATCAAGATATTGGAACATCCCTCCATCGGCGGGGATGACTCCGATTTGTCTGCACTCGCGCAATTGGCTTGTGAACGCCTCTCTTTTCGAGACATATCTTTGGTGGAGCCACTCTCCGAAATTTTGGATCTCTCTTAGCCCGTACTTGACAGCTGATTGTCCTGCTACATTAGGGCAGGTATATTCATTGGCGCACATTCCACGGACATCTGAATAAAGAGATTTGTCACGGATGAGCCCGCATCCAGCGCGCAGTCCGCATATCGCAAGCGACTTGGAGAAGCTAAACAACGGTATGAGGTTGTCTTGCTTGTGTTCCGCGATCAAACCCCAGATCTCCCTTTGGAGTTCCATGGGGGCATATCGCTGGTAAGCAAGGTCAAGGATGACTCCTATCCCGTCTTTGGTTGCGCTTTCAAGTATTAACTCCAGATCTTCTCTCCTTGCGCATTCCCCACTTGGATTGTTTGGCCAATTCAGGATTATCGCTTTGGTATCGATAGCATCTTTATTGTATAATGACTTCCTCTTCATATTGATTACTTTGGTGGGATCCATCTTGCAGTTTTCACCGCATGGCGCGATGTCATACGGCAATCCAAGGGCCGCTATCTCTTCGACATATCCCGACCAGGTAGGTTCTGCGAGTGTCACAAAACCGTCTTTGCCGCATAATCCCTTCAACAGATGTCCTATCAGCGGCCTTGTGCCTTCTGTGGCTATCACTTCACTTGATTCACAGTCTATTCCGCCTTCTCGTCTAAGCATCTCACAGATCGCTTCTCTAAGATCCAATCTGCCTTCAGGCTCTGAATACCTGCATGGTTGACGTTCCGATTCAAGCCGCATACCCTTCGCCACAGATGCAGGTGACGCCTCATTTGGCTGTCCGATTGTGAGATCTATTATGGGATATTCAGGGTTGTGATCCTCCTCCTTTAGGTGCCTGGAGAACACATGTATCCTGTTCTCGGGTACTGGATACCGATTCATGCTCCGTTTCAATGCCATTTAGGCTTATAATGGGGGGAGATTATTAAGTATATAGGCTGACTAAACCTTCTTCTTTGCCTCTTCCCTCAATAACTCCGCCTTGTCTGTCTTCTCCCATGGGAACTCCTCGCGTCCGAAATGCCCATAACTTGCCGTCTGGCGATAGATCGGTCTTTTGAGCCCCAAAGTTTCGATCATCTGCTTGGGCTTGAGCGCGAAGTGTTTCCTGACTAACCCCTCGATCCTTGCCTCTGCAATCGTATTGGTGCCAAAGCAGTTGACATAAAGACTGCATGGCTCTGCGACTCCTATCGCATAGGAGAGTTGCACCTCACATCTCTTCGCAAGCCCAGCCGCGACTATATTCTTGGCGGCATACCTTGCCGCATACGCCGCTGATCTATCTACTTTCGAGGCGTCCTTTCCGCTAAATGCCCCGCCTCCATGCCGGCCCATACCGCCATAGGTATCGACGATGATCTTCCTTCCGGTCAATCCGGCATCTGCGACAGGCCCTCCGATGATGAATGTCCCGGCAGGATTCACCATAAACTTAGTTGTGCCATCCACTAGATCCCCAAGCACTGGCTTGATGCATTTTTCCATGACATCTTTGCGAAGGACATCAAGGTCAATCGGGTCATGCTGTGTTGATATGACAACATTTGTCACGCGTTTGGGCATGCCGTCATCATATTCCACCGTGACTTGGCTTTTGGCATCAGGTCGCAGATAAGATAGCTCTCCCGTGGTTCTCAGATCCTTTAATCTCAATAGCAGTTTGTGGCTTGCCATTATAGCCAAGGGCATCAGTTCTGGCGTCTCGTCCGTGGCGTAGCCAAACATCATCCCTTGGTCACCTGCGCCTTGCTCTTCTCCCCCAAATACTCCGCTTGCGATCTCCGGCCATTGTTCCCCGATCAGGCAATGCACTTGGCACTGGTCGTTGAATCTATGCTCTTCCTTAAATCCGATGTCGCGTATGACTTGCCGTACAAGGTTCAGGTAATCGATATTTGCTTTGGTGGTTATCTCGCCACTCAAGACGACGGTATTCTTGTTCACCAATACATCAACACCGCATCTGGAATCTGGATCCTGTCGTAATGCCTCATCGACGATCGCATCCGAGATGATATCCGCGATCTTATCTGGGTGTCCTTGCGCCACGCTCTCGCTTGTGAATTGGTAAGCCATGATAATCCCTCCGCCAAACTTATAGTTCAGCAAAACATCCCCCTCGGCCGCATATAAGAAATATCACAGGTCAAATCTTGATTTTTGGAAGAATCACCTAATAAATAGTTCCACTATTCAATGCTTCTTCTGTATGCACGACATCTTGCTGCATTGTATTGCGCCAGTCTCTCAAGAGAATCATCGACCTTAGCCTCTAGAAGGTTATTCTCTTGGCTCTGGATTTCACCTTGACTCTGATGGTTATAAGCTAGTTGCTTCGCGTCTGATAGTGCCTCATTCGATTGGAATTTTATGTAATGCAGCATCACGGCTGACGTCACAATGCCAAAGAGCCCAACACCTTGAGAGATCGGATCATTTCCATAAATACCATATAATAATGAATTCAATTCGCCGAACAATCCAATGCACACAGTCGCCAGCCTCATCTTGTTCAGTGTTCCGGGCACATATTGCTGCACTTGAGCATCCCCTATACACCCATACCTCCCGCATCCGCCATTGTATTCAGTGCACTCTTTATGATGCGGCGTCTCACATCTTGGGCATCTCTCGACAATGCCTTCGAGACTCGATGTGCCGCAGACTGGACATCTTGGCGTTGGGAGGTCTTCCATCTCGATACAAATCTACAACAAGATAAAAACTTGTGCATACTTATTAACCTCTGCAGCTTATATTCCTCTATGTCATACCATCAACCTCTAAATCACTGCGATCTATGCGATAAACTAGGATCAGACGCTTGTGGCAGTTGTGTTCACTCAAAGACTCCGAATTATATTGGTTTTAGCCAATCCACTATGAACAATGACAGCAGTCTAGAACGCACTCTGGGTAGCAACGAACTGACAAGACATGCGTCATCTGCGTTCTTTGGAGCCGTAGCCGCCGGTGTTTCCTACACTCTTGTCTCCTGGGCAATCCCGACAGAGGGGGAATTCTTTACGCATCTAAAAGATGTTTCATTAGAAAAACTAGCCATCTCAAGCCTCGGTTGCATCCTAGCTTACTACATCGTGTATAAAGAGCTTCAGACTGGGTCAACAAAGTAAGCATATCCATAAGTCGACCACCGAAATGTTAATCAATTCAGATGTTTCAAGAAACCCATGCAAAAATGGATTCCCGCGCTAATTCTCCTAGCCGTGTTAGGGGCATGCACTACCCAGACCCAGCAGCCAAAATGTGATGCATCTCAAGTTCTTGTTGGAAGTATATGTTGTTTTGATGATGACAAGGATCTGATATGCGATCAGGAAGGACAATCGATTAACATCAGCAGGCGTTATTCAAGCCCATCAAGGATATTCTCCGCGGAGTACCCAAAAGGATGGGAGGTTTTTGATGATCCTGCGAAGAAATTTGTCAGATTCGCTCGCAATGGGTCAAAAAATGACACTCCCGCTGCGATATACATATTTGGTTTTCCCGCAAAGACTATGACTTTCGAAGAGTTGCGCGAAAGTGTGCGGGCTGGCGCATTAGAAGAGACTGCGTCAAAAATAGAGGATGAGCAAGACGGAGAATATGACGGTCAAAAAGCGTACTTTGTGGAGTATACCTTTGGCGATGATATCAGGCTCAAGAGCAAAGATGTGGCGGTCTTGAAGGAAGGAGAATACTACTACCAAGTCACATATACGACATCTGAATCAGATTTTGATGCTTATCTTGGGGAATTCGAGTCTACATTTGACAGCATCCAGATCAAGTGATGGTCAGGTTCCATGTGATCCATCATTGCTTACAAGGAATGTAAGTGAATTCAAAAGAGTCCCAGGGCTTCGTGTTGAGTCTTACTATATCAAATCACATTAATAATCGGAACTTGAGATCCAATCAAAATGTGATTTGATTATTAGAAAATCACCGTACCATTGTTCCCCCATATTCGAAAATTGAGGTGATTTTCTATAGCTCATTAGATTTATATAAAAGCGTAGACCCCGCAAGTCCATGCCGACCGATTATTCACCAAGCCATCCTGGAGTCTTGGCTCATCAGATGATGCCAATCCAGCAAAGCGCAAGTCTAGAGGCTCTTCTACAATCCACTCCAACCTCCTTCGACCTCTCAGAACGGGTCAGACAGTATGGATCAAACTACCAATCAAGATCCGCCTTCATAGATTCCGCAGGTTCGCTTGCCACTGGGATGTTTCTTGCGGCAGGAATCGTTATCCCTGCATTCACTGGTGTTTATGGACTAGCGGTGAGTCAAGATATTCCACAGTACCTAACCGCGTACGGGGTGGTCGGATTGTTGGGTGTTGCCTTGTCGTGGAGAGTCAAGGAATTGACGGGCAATCTTCTCAATAAGCTTTATGATGATTACCGTACAAAAGTCCTATATGACGTCAAATCCAGCTCGCCAGAGCATCTCAAAGCCGCAGAAAAGATTCTGCCATTACGTCACTCCAATCCTCTTCTTAGATGAGATTTCTTGATTCCAACTCTTCTTGTAGCACAATTTCCATCAAAGATATGGCGAGATTACTGAAATTCTCCCGATTATTGAATCAATTCCCAGAAAGGACAAGTAATGAACCGAATTCGTTTCAATAAACCCGTGATAATTCTGGAATTCCCTTTGTTTAGTATCGAATTCGGTTTACACTTTGGGGGGGTATTTAAAGCGCCCCGAGT
>CAYHWL010000008.1:0-23651 GCA_964359785.1 uncultured Methanosarcinales archaeon
CCCAAGCCTTGAGAAAGAGGGAAGCCACAAGGTCATATTGCGAAATGTGGCCATGTTCACACAAATCGATGCGGATATCCTGCGAGGGGCGAACAACCTCTCATGCAACCACACCTGCGATGCTATCGAATACTATACCGCAAAATCCGGCAGAAGAACAATAGGCATCAAAGCCGACGGAGAAAGAAATCCCGGCGTGACATACAACGAAGAGCAGTTGATGTGCAGACACATCATCACGGCATACTTCCTCCTGGAGAGAATGGCTCCGAAACTCGGAAAGAAAATCGTGCCATTATTTCCCCACCCAAAATACGCTGAAAGAAGATTCTATGAGAAATGCAGAAAACAAGTCATGATCGAGACTGATGACGGCAAAGGACACCTGCGCCACAAACCGCTAGGACGCTGGCAGATAGAAAAACTGCTATGGGACAGGATAGCTGTAGAGAATATGGAGAGGAAAAAATAGATTTTTCTTACCATGATTGAAAAACTCCTATAGATAAAGAGAAAAAATATCTAAAACATCATCTCGCTGAATCAGACTGACGCTCAACCTCATTCTTCTTTGAGATCGCCATTGAATTAGGCGAGAGATTGTAAGCATTGATGAGTTCGTCAGCCAAGGACTCGACAAGGCGCTTTTTAGTGTTGAAGCTCTTGCCGTATGAACCTTGGACAAAATAACGCAAGGCGATATCAATACGACGCTGTGGAGCACACTCCACCGCCTTAGGATACCTGGCTCCCCCATACTCTATAGTGAGAATCTCCTCTCTAGGAGCCGCGTTCTCAAGAGCCTTGACAAAGACCTCGATAGGATTCTTCTTTGTCCTAGACTCGATAAGCTTGAAAGCATCAAAGACTGTAGTATAGACATGGTTTGCCTTACCGCAGATGTGACCGGATGAGCGCCAGTGCTTCTTCGCCTTGTGCCCAGGAACCATCAATTTGTTCATCAAACGCTCCACGATAAAAATCTTGGACTTGTGGAATCTTGAACCCGCGTATCTTGCGCCGGTCTTTGGGACGAACCTAGGCTGCAGAGTGATATAGTTGATAAGACCAGGGTCTTCCACCACGATACCATCTGTTCCCCATTCGTTGAAAGCCAAAATATCTGACATTTGATTCACCTACGAGCTTTCTCGATCTTGCCCTTCAATAGAGCATCGAGCGACTGATCGTTGACCTTGACCAATTTCCATCTGACTCCCGGAATATCCCCCATAGCACGGCCCATCTTACCGCCGATGCACTCGACAACGACCTCATCGTGTTCGTCGACTAGTTTGGAAGCCCCGTCACCAGGACAGAATGCCGTCACCTGACGGCCATTTTTGATAAGCTGTACACGGATGCACTTTCTCATAGCGGAGTTTGGCTGTTTAGCTTCGAGCTGGATCTTTTCCATGACGATACCACGACCCATAGAAGCCCCTTCGAGCGGATCGACCTTCTCCCTTAATTTTAAAGCGTGCTTGATGAATCGGCGATGCATCCACCTTGACGCCTTACGGCGCTTCTTTAGCGCCTTTGCCGCATTCAATCCTGTCGTCTTGTTACCCATTAAAGCGAGGTAGATACAAACCCTTTTTAAATGTTGCTCTTCGAGACCTCGACGGAGAGAAAACGCATGGAAGATGGCTCGACGAGAGCAGTGGATGGAATTTGCGCAATGCAAGATATAGCCAGTTGAGTCGAGAGACTTTGAGTGTTGTGCCATCTGAAAAGTTCCACAATCTACTCAACTTACTATAGATGAAAAATCAAGACGCCAAAGAGGTATCCTAACCGCCCAACACTTTGATGTGCTCACACTGGAAATGCCTTCTTACGACGTCCTCGAAAAAATGCAGATTCCCTGCATTGCGGCCGATTATCATGCCACGGCTCTGAAGATCAAGAGGAGATATAGTGATGATATTGTCCTGCACTTCGATATGAGACACCTTGGCAGGGTAGATCAGGTTCTGGACAAACTCGGTCACCTCAGGCGCCCACTGCACCATCTTGACACGCTTCTTGAGAAGATCCTCAAGACGATGCACATTTACCCCCTTTGGACCAATAGCCTTGCCCATGTCTCCTGGCTCCACGATAAAAAGAACCAAGTCGAACTCGGATTTTGCGTCTATAAGATGCGCCTGAAGACAATCCTTCACGCGCGCGTGAGTCATGCTCTCAAAGACAGACATGAATTTGAGAAGATTCTGGTCGTAGACTATCTTTGACATTATTCGAGAACACCAATCGCAGCGACGGGGAATGGCCTTTTGCAGATTGTGCCAAGCTCATCGACAGCGTAAGCGAGTTCGATCACCTCAATTGGAGATACAAGATTGTAGTGCGCAAGGTCTTCTTTTAGCTCTCTTGGAGCGTTAGACGCAAGGAAAATCTTCTTGACCTTACCGACACGCAACAGTTTCACAGTCCTGTCCGTACCTAGGATAGCCTTCTTCTGTTCCTGGAGCTTCTTTATCTCCCAGGCATAATCAACCACTTGCTTTGCCATAATTTCACGTGAACCCTACGTCCTTTTTAAACGTATCGTCACTTATCCTCCTTCTTGGATCTCTTCTTATCGACCTTCTCGCCAACTTTCATGACCAGGGAAGGCAATCCTGTCCCTGTAGGGATAGGCTGATTAAGCATGACATTCTCAACGACAGAATGAAGCGGATCCACATCCCCATGCAATGAAGCCTCAACAATGTGCTTGATCGGCGTCTCGAAAGACGCCCTTGCCAGCACTGAAGACTTCTCGGAGACGACTCCGTACCTTGTGATACCCTTGACATGACCATTCACGGTCATAGTATCGGCTACGAGCATGACATGACGTACATCGACATTAAGACCTTGGCTCTCAATCACCTTGAAGACCTCATTGATGATGGCCTGCCTTGCGGCCTCGATGCCAAGCACTTGCGAGATCTCATGGATATCATTTGTGATAGTCCTTGTGGTATCGACAAAATCCAGCTCATACGCTTTTTCGAGATTGGATCCTGCGGTGATTATCATGTACTCATCCTTCCTTTTGACAGGCAAGACCTGACGGATGCCCTTGATGCCTTTGAGATAAACCTCGCGGACCCTCTCTTTAAGCTTGTAGATCTCATGCACATTGCGGCCTTCCTTCTCTTTAATCTTACAGGAGACGACATCACCCTCTGTCTTTATAGTGAGACCCTTGATGCGCTTGCCTATCTCGGCCGCCACCTTGGTGGAATTAAGACCGATCTCCTGCAATTTCGAATGCGAAAGTTCGACGTCAATCCTGGATTCGAGGATATTTATCGAGAAAGCCTCGACCACATCGCCGACATTCGTCTCCTTGATCGACATCGCCAATTTCTTGATATCCGGATTCGTGTTATGGGGCGCCTTTAGGTAGATCTCCATCATGGGTGTAGCGATCTCTTTTCTGCCATCGAGAATCTCGATGATACGAGGAAGACCCATCGTGACGTTCATCTCCGCCACTCCGGCGAAGTGGAAAGTATCAAGAGTCATCTGAGTGCCCTGCTCACCTATCGATTCCGCGGCGATAAGGCCGATACTCTCACCCGCCTCAATCTGCGCAAAATCAAACTCTTCCATGACCGCATTCGCGGCCTTCTTGAGCTTGCTCTCCGAGGCAAACTCCTCAATCTGATCCAAGATCATAGGGGGAAGCTTATCCTTGAAATCCTTGAGTTCGCTCTTTACCATTTTTATAGACCCTCCACGATCTTTTTCACATTGATCTTGCCGTTCTCAGATTTTGCGACATCGACACCATCCTCTCCATAACGGAACTGGATGATCTTCCCACCAGCCTCACGGACCGTCCCGTCATATTCGACGCGGAGATCCTGCAACGCATTGGCGAGCCTTCGATATAAGTAACCTGATTTTGGAGTACGCAAAGCGGTATCCATAAGAGCGTCACGGCCTGTGATGTTGCCCATGAAAAACTCTTTTGGGTTAAGTCCATGCTTGAAACCTGCCTTGATGAAACCTCTAGCCTCAGGAGACAGATCCCCCTTCTTGAAACAGGAGAGGGTCCTTCCGGCATAACCCTTGTCGATACGCTTACCCCTCATAGCCTGCTGACCGACAACAGCCGCCATCTGAGCGAGATTAAGCATGTTACCACGCGCTCCTGAACTGCTCATGATGATTGTAGGAACATCACGCTTGGTGTTCTGCGCGACCATCTCTCCAGCCTTGTTACGGGCACGATTGAGCAACTCAAGGATCTTCAATTCGACAGTCTCATCAGCGCTTCTTCCCGGGAAGACCTCAAGCTCATTGGCTTCGTACTCACGGATGACCTCTTGGACCTCCTTTTGCGCGCTTGCGAGAGTATCGCTGATTGCCTTGGACACATCTTCTGGAAGATCGCTATCCGCGATCCCAGTCGAGAATCCATAGTAAGTGCAATACGCCGCGCCAAGCCTTGAGAAGAGCTGTAAGAGATGGATAGTCCTATCCGCGCCATACTGCTTGTGCAGGACCCGCAACAAAAGACCCTTTCCTCCACCAAGTGAGTTATCATCCATGACGCCTTTCTCCAAGACACCATTCTTGATCAAGACTTCCTTCCCTTGCTTTGATTTCCCTTGGAAGTTCAGATCATCTGGAAGCAGGACAGAGAAAACCTCCTTTCCACTCACCAACTTCTTGTCAGAGAGCTTTCCAAATTCCGTGACGCCAGCATCAAGCAGGATATCGACAGCCTCATCATGAGGCAGGACACGCTCATCTTGCGTGAGAAGAAAGCTCCCAGTGATCGAGTCATGGATGCAACCAACAACGGCAAGACCAAAACCAGGCGAGATTATCTGGGTCTGGACTTCCATCAAGACTTCAGCCTCCGCACGGGCCTCTTCAGTCTGCGGGATAGGAAGGTTCATCTCGTCACCGTCGAAGTCCGCGTTATATGGACGGGCCACAGCAGGGTTTAGCCTCAAAGTCCTATAAGGCAAAACCCTCACACGATGGCACATCATGCTCATACGATGCAGTGAAGGCTGACGGTTGAAGATAGCGATATCGCCATCAAGGAGATGTCTCTCCACGACGTAACCTGGCTGGATCTCCTCTAACGACGCTTCCTTGGTCTCCTCGGTGATCTTCTTCTTCTTCCCGTCAGGACGGACGATATAGTTGCAGCCAGGATATTTAGCAGGTCCATTCTCGACGAATTTCTTGAGGTACTCAAGATTCCATTCAGTCACCATCTCTGGGACGGTAAGTTTTGTGGCGACCACTTTTGGGACGCCCACTTCGTTGATAGCGATCATGGGATCAGGCGAGATCACAGTACGCGCGCAGAAGTTAACACGCTTACCCGCCAAATTATGACGGATACGCCCTTCCTTGCTCTTGATACGCTCGGAGAGCGTCTTTAGAGGCTGACCAGAACGGTGCCTCGCAGGAGGCAACTGGGCGACTTCATTATCGATGAAAGTGGTGACGTGATACTGCAAAAGATCCCAAAGATCCTCAATGATTATCTCTGGCGCTCCGGCGTTGATATTCTCGAAGAGACGCTGATTGATACGAACGATATCGCCTAGCTTGTGAGTGAGATCGTCTTCACTGCGCTCACCAGACTCCAAAGTTATTGACGGACGCATCGTCACAGGAGGGATGGGCAAGACAGTGAGGATCATCCATTCTGGACGAACTGATTTTGGATTCATACCAAAAATCTCAATATCCTCGTCAGATATCTTCTCAAGCCTTGTGCGGACCTCGATAGGAGAGATACGTTTGGCGTTCTCCATAAATGAAGTGGGCTTCTCAAGGGCGATAGCCAATTGCTTGGCCTTACAATGAGGACACTTTGTGCTTGCTTTAGCAGGGAACTTGATCTTGCCGGCCGCTTCACGACGGGCTTCAACCCCACGCTCAGCTTCGATGCGCTCAAGCTCTTTTTTAAGCTTCATCAAACGAGGTTTTGGCAAAAGCAGATTTCCGCACTCAAGGCAAGTACCACGAAGCAATTTGAGCAGATGCGGAATGAACTTGATATGGACAATCGGACGAGCAAGCTCGATATAGCCGAAATGTCCGACACATTCTTTTAGCTTCGAGCCGCAGGTCTTGCATTTCAACCCTGGGTCGATGACACCAAGACGGATATCCATAAGCCCACCGTCGACAGGATAACCCTCCTTGTCGTAGAGCTCGGGAGTGACTATCTTTGCCGAGGCCATCTTCTTGATCATCTTAGGAGATAAGACACCAAAACTGATCGATCTCACTTTCTTGTGGATGTAGCGCTGCATAGCATCCCTGCTGTCGACTTTCTTCTTGTAAGTCACTGTCTGCTCGGCAGGCATCTCGTCTTTTTCCGGCGCTTCCACCTGGGGAATAGCGACTTGGACCTTCTCAACCTTCTCCAACTTGGGAGCCTCGACTTCTTTTTTTGCCATTTTAGTATTTGTTCTCCAGCAGCAGCTTGGGATAGATACCCATGGATTTGAATTCATCGAGCATCAGCTTGAAAGCGTAGGATATCTCGATATCGCTGATCTTGATGTTCTCGCCACAAAGAGGACAATGCCTTTTGTCTTTGAAAGCATCATGGATCACGACCACTCCGCAAAGTTCGCAGATAGGCACAATAGTCTTGTCCGAGTCGAAACGCTCTTTTAGGAGCAATGAAGCTCCGTGAGCGACGAAAGTATCCTTTTCCATCTCTCCAAGACGCAGTCCACCCTCTTTGGCGCGACCTTCAGTCGGCTGACGGGTGAGCAACTGCACTGGACCAAGGGCACGGCTGTGCAACTTGTTGGCAACAAGGTGCCTTAGTTTGAGATAGTACATAGGACCGATGAATATCTTCGCCTTGAGCTGTTTTCCGGTCATACCATTATAGAGCGTCTCTATGCCAGACTCACGGAAACCAAAATCATGAAGCTGTCTGCGCAGATCCTCCTCAGGTTCGCTAGCGAAAGTGGTTCCGTCGACAAAACGACCTTGAAGAGCGCCTACCTTTGCCCCCACCATCTCAAGAAGATGGGAGATCGTCATACGCGAAGGAATACCGTGAGGCGAGAAGATCAAGTCCGGAGTCACACCAGACGCGCTAAAGGGCATATCTGATTGAGGGACGATGAGTCCGACAACTCCTTTCTGACCGTGCCTTGATGTGAACTTATCACCCACTTCCGGGATCATCTGATCACGGACGCGGACCTGGACAAGCTTGTTCCCTTCCTCGTTCTCGGTGATAAGGACAAAGTCTATCACTCCCTGCTCGCCGTGGTGGAGAGCCATAGATGACTCTCTCCTGACATTTGAGGCCAAGGAATACTCATCCATCCCTGAAAGGAATCTTGGAGGCGAAGTCTTGCCTATCACTACATCATTCTCTTTGACTCCTGCTTCTGGATACACGATCCCATCCTCTTCTAAAAGACGGTAATCACGCTCGGATTTGTAACCCTTGACATCCTTATCAGGGATGCTTATCTCATCCATAAGACCACCGGAGTAACGAAGCTCCTCCGCGATCATCGGACGGAAATATGTAGAACGGCCAAATCCACGCTGAAGCGAACCTTCATTGAGGACGACCGCATCCTCCATATTATAACCCTCATGGGTCATAATAGCGATAACGATGTTCTGACCGCAAGGATGCTGAGAATATCCGTAAAGATCATGCGCGATCGTCTGGACAAGAGGCACTTGAGGGTAATGCAAGTGATTGACATCCATGTCCATACGAAGCGGGAAGTTGCTTGCGTAAAGCCCGATCGCCTGTTTTTGGTTCTTGGCACCAATCGATAGACGAGGAGCCTGAGTGAAGTTACCATACGGAACAAGCGCTGTGACAGGACCTAGCATCGCAAGAGGGGTTATCTCCAAGTGAGTATGCTCGCTTGTGAGCTCCTTCTCGCTAAATGCCACAAAAGCGCCTTCCTCTTCAGCCGCATCCAAAAACTCGATGATGCCGTGATCGACTAGATCATTCCATGAAAGCTCGC
Source organism: uncultured Methanosarcinales archaeon (assembly GCA_964359785.1). Lineage (GTDB taxonomy): Archaea > Nanobdellota > Nanobdellia > Woesearchaeales > JAGWAF01 > JACQSU01. Next base: position 7,995 of record CAYHWL010000008.1, read on the forward strand.
CTTTCTGCAATTGCCTGATATGATTGTCAGTGAGCAGCGCCTGGCCGTCTCTCACGACGATAAGAGGCCTTCTGCATCGACCACGTCCGGACTCGATATTGACAATGTCCTGCTCTTTGGTGTAACGCACATTGACATTATGAGGGATCGCGCCACGCCTTCTCTCGATCACGAGATTATTTGAGAATTCGGCGCCGTTGTCCACCTCACCTACGAATTTGCCATTTAGGAATATGTCTGCCATCTTAGACCACCATCCTTGCACCAAGCCTGCGAATGTGGCCAAGCACTTCATTCTCGTCGCTCTCCTTAGAGACCATCGCCATCAACGCAAGGTTCTTGCGCAGTCCGATGTTAGTACCCTCTGGAGTCTCAGCAGGACATAATCTGCCCAGATGAGTGGCGTGCAACTCACGCGCCTCAAGGTTCTCCTGTGTCGATGACAATGGAGAGATGACACGCTGCAAGTACGACACGGCGTTAAGATAGTTAAGACGCTGGATTCGCTGTGAGACCCCCTGACGGCCGCCCACCCATGAACCTGTCGCCATGGCGGAATGGATACGGCTGGTAAGAAGCTTCTCACGGATGATGACCCTTATCGTCGGGAACTTACCCCTCTTTACGATACGCTGGAAGTTATATAAGATATCGCCGATAAGGATCTTGAGGTTCACGCGGATAAGATCCGCAAGAAGATCGCCTGACATCTTGAGACGCTTATTCATATAGTGATCCTTGTCATCGCAAGGCAATTCGCCAGACGAGACCTGGATGAACTTGCGGAGCATCTTAGAGAGCTGATAGGCCTTTTGGATCCTGTTCTCCGTGCTAGTGCCCATATGAGGCAAAAGATACCTATCGAGGATCTCATTGAGACGCTCGTCACGGATCTCCTTGGTCTGGTTGATGCCAAGGTGCTTGGCGATAGCATCGATGGCATCCTCAGTCTTCTTGATATCGACATATTCAAAGAGATTGACCAATACTTCATCATACTGTTTGTCTTTTGAGACATAGCGCATGATCTCCTCATCCTTGACCAGACCGCAAGCCTTGATGAACAAGACTATCGGGACATGCTTTGCCCTAGTGAAAGTCAAGTAGTGAAGACCATCTTTGCCCCTCTCCATAGAGTGCAGGATCTTTAGGGATCCCTTCTCCGAGAAGCATTTCCCCGAATAGGAGCCTGATGCGTCCTCATCCACGAAAAAGTTGTTGGACGCGAGATCCTCGATGTCTATTAGAACCTTCTCCGTGCCGTTTATGACAAAATATCCCCCAGGATCGTCAGGGTCTTCGCCCTTGTCGATACATTCCTGACGTGAGAGTTTGCTTAGATGGCAATACTCGCTCTTGAGCATGATTGGGATGCTTCCGATCTGAGTCGTGAAAGACTCCCTTTGGACATCATTGATATGAGCGGAAACCTCCATGAAAACAGGAGCCGCATAGCTGATCTTCCTTAGACGCGCCTCATTTGGGTAAATCACCCTTCTTGAGCCATCCGCTTCCGTGATCTCAGGCTTTGTGACCCAGATCTTATCCAGACGGATGATGAACTTATCGACGTTGGTCGGAATGATTGTAGGCTCGATGTTCTTGTTCTCCTCGATTATCTCTTGGAGCTCTCTTTTGATGAAATCATTGAAACTCTCAATATTGGATTTGACCATAGAGTTTGAATCGAAAAACTTCGCCAGCAATAGCTTTGCCCTATCTTGCGCAATCTGTGCCATCTTAACTCACCCTCCTATAAAACAATGAAGTGCCGGCGGTCAAGCTTGGACGCTCTACGCATATGATATCACCAATCTTGCAGTTTAGGTTCTGCAACGCAGGATCTTTCACGGATACCCTAGGAAGGTTATTCTCAGTGATGCCATACTTCGATAGAAGTTCAGCTTTCTCTTTCTCAGAGAGCTTGGAATGTCTGGGCACGAGTGCGTGCTCCGCCACCTTGAATTTTGTCGCCATTTGTGGTGTCTCCTCTCACGGCTGCCTGCGCCGTAATTATGCAAGAGGAAGGACCAACTTTCGTTGGCTCCCTCCTGCCGTTTCTCTATTGAGCCGGACGGGATTCGGACCCGCGACCCCCTGGTTAAAAGCCAGGTGCTCTAATGCCCACGGAGCGCCTACGGACGCAGCCGTTCCAGGCTGAGCTACCGGCCCGACATGCGCTCATCCAAGCAAACCTTACGCCCTGACCGGGAAAGTCACGACGGGACCTTGGTGTTCCCGACGATTTGAACCCGGGTCGGAGCCTCGACAGGGCTCCATCATAGGCCGCTAGACTATCAGGGCAAGCGGCATGCATTGGTTCATCTTCTATTGTAGTGTCCTTACAGAGTAACAGCATGAGCTGTGTTCGATAGGAATACTGCATAGAAAGATTGACGCGCCATGGAAATAAAAAGGAGAAAGCACCCGTTTATAAATGTTTCTATATACAAACGCCTATAAGGGCTACAGATCCCTTTTGAGAGGACCTATTCGGACATGCAACCAAATGATGTGAGCTTACACCTTGACTGGACAAGCACAACATCACCAGTCTTCTTCTTTGGAACAACAGGTTTTAGCAACGATGATGGGGAGGCCAACACAGTCGCCGTGGAAGGGTTCCTGCTGTTCGATTTTCCAGTGTACAAATCCCTGATGTATTGTTGTTGTTGAGTCTTTCTGGAAGTCGATACCCTGCCCTCGCCACGCGAAAGCATCATGCTTGAAATCGAGTAATCTGTCTTGAAGACCACCTTTGGCCTCACAGGCCTTGCGACGACTGATGCAGGCGTCATCGATGGAGCGGCAGTGGCACTTGTCAGCATCGGCTGTGGACTAGCCGCAGGAGAACTGCTCACACTAGAGGTTATCTCCTGGCCATAACAGACTGTTGCCAACATCAAAACCATGACGATTGCTAGGTATTTCATGACACAAACCTTGGAATTCCCCCTATAAATATGTTTTGAGAATTCTGTCAGAATCAAGATGCCAAATGAGAAATCTATATATAATAGGGGAAATGAGGCGTGCCAATGACGTTCTCCAAGGTGACAAACGCGTTCTTCCTGGTCGTCGCCGTAGGAGTGATAATCGTAGGGATGCTCGCGGTCAGTGACATCCTAGACGGAATGACGACACTGGATGAAGAGGAAACGCGAACGAGTATGCTGCCCACCCAATTCGCTCTGTATGACGACTTCCCTGAATACCACCTCAACCGCACCAATATACAAGACGCGATAACCTATAACCCGACCGTGCAGGAGATTCTATTACCCTACACAAAGATAGGCTTTGAGATAGGCATCGACAAATACACATTGCATCTTGACAAAGGACAGTACAAGGATGTCACAATAGGGATAGATGAGGATGTGAATTTTGTCGCGAAAAGCAGCCGGCAAGAATTTGTCAGCATGATAGATGACGCCAAGAAAGGAGATGTGGGAGACTTGATGAGCATACTTGTCAAAAGCGAATTGCCATTAAGCGTCAAGATGCGAGCAGTCGAAGTGCTGAAGAACAGGTGAGGTCAAAGCAGAGGTCTTCCAGTCATCTCTTTTGGCCGCTTGATGTTTAGAAGTTTTAAGATTGTGGGAGCGACATCAGCTAGTTTGCCATCAATCAATCTAGCCTGCATCCCGAAAAGATAGAGAGGCACATCATTGGTCGTGTGGCTGGTCTTCCATCTCCCTTTCATCAATTCAGCATTGCCGTGATCCGCGGTGACAAGCGCCACACCCCCCTCTCTTATGACCAGATCGACAATCTTCCCCACACACTCATCCACCACCTGCACAGCTTTTTTTGCGGCCTTGAGATACCCAGTATGACCCACCATATCCGCGTTAGCGAAGTTGATGATACAGACATCATGTTTGGCGCTGTGGATGTCGTCAATCACTGCTTTGGTTATGCCATACGCCGACATCGCAGGAGTCACCTCATAAGTGGCCACTTTAGGCGAGGGAATCAAGATGCGGTCTTCACCCTTGAAAGGAGTCTCCTCCTCCCCATTGAAAAAATATGTGACATGAGCATATTTTTCCGTCTCAGCGACACGAAGCTGGGACACACCATGACTAGAGAGGACCTTGCCAAGGATATTCTTCATCTTGGTATCATCAAATGCGTGGAGGCCCGACATACCCTCATAATATCTTGTCATGCCGCAGAACAAAATGTCTTTTTTCTTTCTTTTGAAACCATCAAAATCCTTCTCACAGAAAGCCCTGGTGAGCTGTCTTGCGCGATCAAGCCTGTAATTGAAGAAGATAATCGCATCGCCATCCTTGACACCAGGATTATCTATTATCCGAGGACAGATGAACTCATCAGATTCGCCGTCTTTGTACGCCTCCTTGATGGCTTGGAGCGGGCTCTTGCTCTTCTTGCCGATACAATCGACTAGCGCCGAGTACGCCTTGTGCGTACGATCCCATCTTGTGTCCCTATCCATCGCAAAATATCTTCCGATGACACATCCGATCCTTGCGCCAGGTGTCGCCTTGATCGCGTCATAGATAGGTCTAAGATATCTCAACGCGGATCTAGGAGCCGTATCCCTTCCGTCAGTGAAAACATGGAAGACAATCTTTGCGTGGCCTTCACTTCTTGCCAGAGCCAGAACGGCCAAACCATGATCAGTCATAGAATGAACACCCTGGTCCTGGGCAAGCCCCATGATATGCAACACGGAGCCGTTTTTCTTCGAGCGACGGATAGCTGTCAAAAGGGCTCTATTCTTCTTGAATGACCCATCCTTGATGCTTTTGTCGATCTTCACCATCATCTGATCGACCGTCCTCCCTGCGCCCAGATTAATGTGGCCCACTTCACTATTGCCTTGAAAACCTGGCCGCAAGCCCACAGCAGAACCGCTCGCTTTTAGCGTGGAGAACCCAGGATAGACATGATGGAGACGATCAAGATTTGGAGTCCCAGCCTGCTTGATAGCATTAGAGTCAGGCGCTTTGCGCAGACCCCACCCGTCCATGATCATCAATACCAAGGGATGACGCATACCCATCACCTGCCTACTGCCTGATTATGCGCCTCTATATAGTAATCCGCAAAGAATTTCCAATCAGCCTTCTCGGCAATCGCACGCGCCTGGATCTTGTTCTGCACACGATCCTGCTTCGACATCGTCGCGTACTGGAACATCATCTGGGTCATCTCCTTGATCACGTCTTCATCCTTGACATTGAACCGATTTAGGACGTAGATCCCCGGAAGAGCATTGTGAAGACCCTGCTTGATAACATACCTTCCAAACCCGGCAAGATCAGTCGTTATGCTTGGCACGCCAAGAGCAGATGCCTCAAGAGGGGTGTAGCCCCATGGCTCATAGAGGCTTGGGAAGATGCCAAGATGGCAGCCGTGCATAGACTCATAGTAGGTGGTGTTCAAAAGATTGTCAGCGCCTGAAAGATAAACTGGATAAAACACGACCTTCACAGGATTCTCCGGACGGTTGTCAAGACCTGCCTGCCTTAGCGCTTGGATTATCTGATCTTGATCCTCATCAAAAAGATCATGGGTCGATATCGGAGGGATCCCCTTGCGATGCATCCTCAAGGCCTTGCGATGCACTTCCTCGAGCGCCTCCTCTTCAAAAAGGAAACTACAACCAAGCTCCTTTGTCTCGATCAACCCATAGAGCATCCTTGTCTGGATCGTCTCGATATTCTCGGTCACAGACTCCTTTAGATCCTCGAACTGGGAACGATTCTCAAGGACTTCCATCTTTGTTCCCCGGACATTGCCTGGGATGAAAATAAAAGCTACGACCGTACGCTTGGCTTGGTCACCCTTCAAGAGCTCGTTAAGCTTTGCTAGAGACTTGATATAGACATCAACCCCCTTATCACGGAATTCATATCTACCCGCCAAAAAGTAAAACAGTGTGTTATCAAGATCGAATGTGGAATACGGAAAGAAGTATGACAGACAGAACTCCTTTATCTTGGATTTGTAATGCCGATGGCGCAAAGAAGCCTCCTCGAAAGTCGGGAACTTATCCATATCAAGCCCATTTAGGAGCAGGACTTCCGGCTTGCGGCCAAGAAGATACTGCGCTTCGATGCCTGTGATCTCCGAGACGGTGGTAAAGACATTCGCTTGCTTTGCACAAGCCCGCTCCATCAAGAATTTCGCCCACATGCTCTGCCCCATACGCCTTGCCTCGTCTTCCGGATTCACCTTCTGGAGATTCGCGTAGAGGTCGAATCCAGCGCTTGAGAGCGCACGGCCAAGCATAGTCGCATGAGTGGTGAATACAGTCCCAACCCCAGGAGCATTCTTCTTGAGATAAAGCAGGGTCGCGCCACTCAACCATTCATGACAATGGGCAACGGATCTAATACTTGGATCCACCGAGTTTATGCGCTCAAGCAAACGGCCAACAGCATAAGACCATATGACCGGCTCATCAAAATCAAAATACGTAGTGCCAAGAGAATCTATCCCAAACCAATCCCAAAGATTCCTCTTGATATTGTTAGCCTCTTTGGCGAAACCAGAGAAATCTATCAGTATGGCATTCGGGTTGCCCTTCACAAGCCAAGTGCCATAAGAACACACTATCCCCTCTTTTCTCAATTCCTCAAAAATCCTCTTGTAAGGCTCCGGCGCAAGACGCTCCTCGAAGATGCCCCATGATTTCTTTGGAAAATGCGGACCTATGAGCAGATAATTATCCTTGCCATACCTTGAGATCATCTGCGCGGCCTTGCTTGACACAACAGTGTAGATGCCACCCACCTTATTGCACACTTCCCAAGATATCTCAAAACACCTGTTTGCGCGCGGGGAAACCATATGATTCCATGAGATTTCGCATTTTTAAATTCATCTGTGAAACATATCTCCCCGTATCCCCACCACTCAATTTATAAAAACAAAAAACACCAAAAATGCATGGCTCCGCCACCCGTGACACCAATCGAAGTGCAGCAATTATCTGGATCCTTGATACCCTCATGGGTGATGATAGTCATATTCCTAGTCCTATTCATCATGATATACTACCGGCTAAGCCAGATGATGAGACAAAGGATGCTAGCCGGCCAGAAGAACCAAGCATACCGCGCATATGTGCGAAGATTCGTGAATCTCATCCGGATAATACTCGCAGTGATCTTGGTGGCCGTGATAGGACTCACATATACTCAAAACTTCGCCGCACTTGGAATAAGCGCAGGAGTGCTTGGCGCGGTGTTTGGATGGGCGCTGCAAAAACCAATCGAAGGCGTGGCGGCTTTCTTCTTGATAACAACACGCAAGCCATTCCGCGTTGGAGACCGCATCGACTTGGATGGCATGAAAGGCGATGTTGTGGATATCACCATGACACACCTATACCTTGAGGAAATCAGCGGCACCACAAGCGGCCAAGACAAAAGCGGAAGAGTCGTGGTCATCCCAACAAACATCCTATTCGACAAGAAGATAGTGAAATACACCATGAAACATGAAAACTTCCATGATGAAGTAATGGTGAGTTTCACATATGATTATTAACTAGATAAAGCGGTCGAGATGTGCATCAAAGCCGCAGAACACGCGACCAACAGGTTCACCCTCGACAACAAACAAGAGCCGTTTTGCAGAATAAAACTTGGAGCCAGCGGAGTCGACGTGTACACAAGATATTATACTCTTGTGCGCAACCCGCACGCCGCAAGCACAGAGATCATGACAGAGATATTCAAGAGGGCAAACAAATCAAAGAGCGTCCAACTCGCATACCCAGTGACCGAAGTGATCATGAAAAAGAGGAAAAAATGAAAAAACAAAACGACACCCACTACCATGCCGCCGCACTTGTGACCCTCATGGTGCTTCTTGTAGGGGCAATAGGGATACTCATGATCACACAAAATGGCAGCATGCCAATCGGGAACCTATTGGCAGTGTCCAAAAAAACCGGCGCCACAGTGGTGATAACCGGCCTAGACCTCAATGATTATCTAGGGACAGATGTGTCCAGCCTAACCTCAAGCGAACTTGGCTACCTCCCGACAAAAACCGCGCACAATAGCGAAGGCGGCACAAGCATTTACCAGACACTACGACTGCGTTCAACATTGAGCCCAAGCCTGGACGGAGGACAAATAGTGTACCAAGAGGATGACAACGGCAACGTAGCTGACTTCCTCAAATTCACCCAAAACGCGCCGCTCTTTGAATTTGAAGACACATTCTCAAGCGGACTTGTCAGCTCTATAGACACAAACAGCCTGCCTGATCTGGAAAACGTGAACATCCCTCTCTTGGGAGAAGACTACACAATCACAAAATCAACAGTCAACACCGCGACAAACAGAATCGAGATAGTGATGTATGGCCCAGTCGGAGAAGTCCGTCTCGAAGACACGGATTACACAGACAGCCAATTTGTGCGAGGCGTCAAAGTGAACGGAAGAAGCGTTGACGCGCAGGTCCAGATACGCGCAAGCGAGATCGGCAGCAAAGTGTCAATAGCGTCAATCAAATACAGGCCGCTAGCAGAAAAAAACGTCGGAGGCGACGTATATGTACGAGCAAACTATGGAGTCAGGGGACAGTTAAAGAACAAAGGAGAACTCTTGAACCCTTCATTTGACATAATCTATGGAGGATTGGGCGGCTCATCAAGCGCTTCAAGCATAAGCGGAAGAACAGTCCTAGCAAGCGGAAACCTTGCCAGGCTGCTTCCTATCGGCGGATCAAGATACAACCTGCTTTTCACAAACACAAGAGGACAGGCATATAATGTCCCCCTCGTGGAATACAGCGGAGGATCGTTTGTCACAGGAGAGGGAGATCGAAGGCTGGTGGCCGTGGAAGCCAGCTCGAATCAAAGCTATAATGTCAACGAAGGAGACTACCTCATACTCACAAGCAACAATGATATCAATGGAGTCACCAACATCCTAAGATTGAACCAGGTGCAATTCGACCAAAAAGAAGTATTCATCGATGACCTCGCAGGAGGGAGCAAGACTGTCTCTCTCAATGACGCAGGGTACGGCGTCCTGATAACAGCAGGCGCACAATTTGGGATATACGCTGATCCAAGCGGCGCCGCCCAAATCGCTGTAGACCAGACCGGAGATGGGGTATTTGACGGCACAAGAGCAAAAATAGTAGTCAGCGGAGGAGCGATGCTCGAGACCAGCAGCAGTTCACTTGTGCTGCGAGTCCCACAAAAACTATTCCATGAAAGGACAGTCTCAAGCGATGAGACCGTCACCATGACATTCGTAGATAACAGCGGGGATCTGGATGTCAGTATACCATCAAGCGCGACACTCACCCTTGAACGTGACACAGACCGGATCAAGAGAGGAATCACACCGTTTGGAGTGATATTCAACGTCGATGACAATGACGCCCCATCCAAAGTGACTATGGACATACCTCAAGGACAAAGAGGAGCCACAGTCTCAATTGGGACATCCACATACAGCGGAAGCGGACAAAGACAAGGGTTTGCGGTCATAACCCTGGAAAGAGAAAAATTCATCAGCGAATAGCACCCTCGGTGACCCACGAAAAGTATATAAACGCTCTATCGGGTAAAAGACACAATAAAAGAGGTGCACTGATGCAAGCCCGGATGATTCTACTTTTGGCACTATACCTTATCATAATCCCAAACACGATGGCAGTGTGGGATCCAAAGCCAATAAAATTCAGCGAAGGATTCTCCGAAGGAGTCGGGCCGTATCTGGTGCGCATTGATGAAATCGAACCGACCACAAAGACCGCCATGGTCACCGTGTCTCAAAAGGGGATGGTGCTTGGCAGCGGACCAGTATCCTCCAAGACACCTTTTGTGCTCTCAAAAAAAGTGATGGTCGCACTTGACGGATTCTCAAAAGCATATGCCTACGGCGCCGTAGTCAATACAAATGTCAGTCTGTGGATCGACGGCAGGATCGCAAGCTGGAAATTCCCAAAGACTATGACCACCCATGACAACGTGCAGTATAACGCATATGTGGTAGTAGAGAATACCGGCTCCGCACCTGCAACATTCCAGACGGAAATAGTGCAAGCAGGAACCTACCAGACAAGAAGCGATAGATATGAGATGGAAGACGGAGAGCTTGTGCCAAGAGTGCTTAATCTAGACCTCCCATTCCGAACAATTCGTGTACAACCTGGAGAAGCGGCAAGGACTGACTATAAAGAGATCACAGCAGATTACCGGCAGACCAGAGGATGGATGGACCTGAACTCTCCTGTTGGCGTGAACATGAACCTCTACTACAAAGGAGTTCTGCTTGACAGCGTGAACATCCCTGATTTTAGTATCACAAGCGGAAAAACCGCAGGGATACTAGACTTGCTCATACCTGACACCATGTCGCAAGATAATGAGTATGAAGCGATCGCGTTCCTATTAAACGATGGACTCGAAGAAAGCGGAATCGCAAGCAAACTCAACCTGGAACTAAAAACCAAGGGATTTGATATCACCCCTACACAAGATAGGGGGCTTGCAGGCGGCAAATCAGGAGCCCAAGAAGTGATACCTCCAAGCCTGATGCGCGGAAATGTCGTACGAGATGCCGAAACCGACTGGAAATTCCGGATAAATCCACATGTGACGCCTGGAACGTACACCTTGACCTTCGTGCTATCCAGCAATACTGACGGAAGCGGCACACCATCAGAACTTGACCGTGTGATCGTACCTGTCGAGATAAGAAAAGGATTCACCACAAGGATTGAGAGCGTAAGCAAACCTGACAAAGTGGATTATAACCAGAACATACCTCTCACAGTCGCGATAAACAACGCAGGCATAGGAAGGACTGTGGGATTGAAACTCACAAGCCCAGTGCTAGAAGAGCCATTGCAAAAAGTGATCAAACTCCCAGGATACCAAACCACTGAAGCGGTGTTTGATGTCCCTGCGCTCACCACAGGCAAAGTGAATTTCAAAGCTGAATTGTTCACACATTATTCATTCAACAACAAGAATTTCGACCCAAGCGGAGCAGACCAATACCTGCTCGACAGCAAGACAATAAGCGTGGGGATCAAAGAGCCAGTAGTTATCGAAGAGAAACAAGAAGAGGAGCCAATCAAGGAAGAACCAGTGATTGAACCAGCCAAGATTGTAGAACAAACACAACCAGAGCCCACGCCGGTAGAGACTCCCCCTGCGGCTCCAGCAAGCCCCACACCACAGGTCGCTCAGATCCCATACCAACAGTACATCCCTTGGGTGTTGATAGGCATAGCGGCGTTGCTGCTCTTAGTCGGGATGAAAATCATCTGGGACGCGTACTCAACTGAGGATGAAGAAGAGATACGGCCAAAGAAGAGACGTTAGGGCAAAAGCACCGTGACATTGCCATAGAAGTTGTTCTGGAAGGTCGAACCATAAGGATATATCCCTGGACGATTGAACTGATAAGAGAACCTGCCATTATATCTTATCGAGCCAGAATCAAACCCTGCACCGCTCACAGTGATTGATGAGTCGGGATGATAGTTGTGCCAAATGACGACATCACCCTTTGCGATCCTAATCTGTGACGGGAAAAAACCCTTCTGCGTGACATTCACTGTGAAGATATTGGCACCGGAAGCTGAAAACTCTTTTGCGACTGCCAACACTCTTATTGTGCCATGCTCATAAGAATGCAGATCACACTGATACGGATAATTTCCCGCGCGATCAAAGATATAAGTGTAATGGCCGGCCCAGTCCAAAATATCCGACTCAAAACCCGCGCCATGGATACGATGCGAAGTATCATCGCGATTGACCCACATCACGGCATCACCCTCATAGACTGTCAGGTCTTTGGGAAGCAATTTTTTCATCGACAGATTGACGTAATAGAGGGTATTGGTGGGGAGTGATTTTGCCAAAAAAGGCTCTGATGTGGAGGGAATAGATGGAATGACTTTCGTCTCAACCATAGACTCTGATGGGGATTTCCCAGGCGACCCATCTTGGATTGCAATAAAAGAATAGTCCTGGCAGCCTACCACAAAAATCACGATGAGTGGAAGCCAGCGCATCTTGGCGCGGAATCAGACCACCTTTTTATGGGCTTCGATTGGTGTGGTCAAACGGATTTGGTGCTGTCCTCCACTATCGACTTGCGCAGGAAGAACGCCAATATCACAAATGTGCTCACAGGTGAGAGCCAAGCGGGAATGTGAATAGCAAAAGAGTCCAAAAGCATGATGATACCCAAGATGAGGATAGAGTACATGGCGCCATTCTTTAAGAAGCGGTATCTCTTGACCCGATCGATATTTCCAACGGTCAACTGCCTGACAACCAGAGCGCCGATTCCGTTGCCGATCAATATCAATGGGATTGAGAGAGTGAACGCGAACGCGCCAAGTACGCCGTCAATACTGAAAGTAGCGTCAATCACCTCAAGATAGAGGATTTTCGCCCAATCAGAAAGCCCTGACTTGCCATGCATCATCTCATGCTCCATCTTCTCGGCATTCTGCTTAAAACCATGCGTGATAAAAAATGCAGTAGAACCCACGACTGCACCAAAAGCCATCATGGGATTTAATTTCAGGGCAAACCAGACTATGAGGGTCAACAGGATAGAGACTATCGCATAGAACCAAACCCCTTGCTTCTGAAAGAAATGCTCCGCGTGAAGACCGACAGATTTTGGCTCAAGAAAAAGCCAATGGAAGAACAAGAATATCAAGAAGATGCCCGCACCAGAAAGCAATACAGGAGCCGCAGAATCCATAGCCTCAACTACCGATGGGTCGGATGAGAATGTCGCTGTCAATGCCCCATAAAAACCCAAAGAAGGGCTTGTGCCCCAGATGATAAGCAGAGGAAGCACGCCCCTGACTAGGAAGACCGCGATGAACATACCCCAAATCAAGAACCACCGCCTAGAACGCGAGGACATCGTACCCAAGACTTCCGCATTGATGACTGCGTTATCCACACTATTGATGACTTCAAAGACGCTCAAACCCGCGATAGTGATAAACATAGTCAGGTAATCCATGATATCACCTCTTGGAGTCTGCCTTATTCAGGGTGGTATTCCTCACGGTAATCTCCCCATAAGCTGATGACAGAGTCGAACCGTAGCTTAAACTGGTCACCTTGGTGAACTTATGGCTGAACTCCTGGTTCGTCCCCAATGGACCAGAATCAAAGCCCGGGCCAGCCACAGACTCGCTTGAACGGTACAGATTCTTCCATATCACAGTAGTGCCCACGGTGATAGTCAAGGGATTAGGAAGGAAGGTGTAATTGTCAATGTAGACATGAAGAATCTTCTCTTCAGGCGCCTCTTCCACGGGTATGACTTCTTCTATAGGCTCAACCTTTTCTTCTACTGGCAAAGCCTTGGCAGGCACTGATTTTTCAATGAACTCGATAGGTTTTGGACGGACATCATAAGTCACCTGGGCCTCCTCCGATCTATTCTCAAATGAGAGCGTCTCTTTGATATGCATGACACCAGGTTCATTCACCTGGAATGATCTCTCCAAGGACAACCGCTCAGAGAAATTATGAGAACTGCTGGAGCTTACCACAATATCCCCATTTTCCGAGTCTATCACAGCAGTGTCGATAACCATCTGAAAAGAATCATTATCCCCCGTATTTGTGACCGAAAGATTATACGAGACATAGTCCCCTTCTGTCAATGTCCTATTCTCCGGCGCGAAGATCTGCGCCAAGACAGCATGGTTCTTCTCAACATAAAGAGGAGGAGGGCTACATGCCAAAATAAGGACTAAAACTATCAAAAAAGCCTTTCTCATGAGGATAATGGAAAAAAGACGAGAATAAAAATCCTATGGTTTAGCGACGACGCCAAGCAGGTCTTTCACAGTGACTATACCCACTGGTTTGTCACGCGAATCAACCACCACAACGCTTGAGATGTGGTTCTTGTCCATCACATCGATCACCTTGTCAAGGCGGTCACCGTCCCTTACTGTATAGACCAATGGAGACATCTCATTTCTTATAGGTATCTTCAATAGATGAGGTTCAGTTGTTGGAGCCGCAGCCGCACCCTTCCTGCCAGTGCTGCCCTGCCTCACGGGAGGGAAACAATGGTATTTTTCCAAAAGATCATGTGTAGTGGCGATACCGACCAAAGTGTCATCACCATCAACTACGGGAACACGGTCTATATGATTATTCTTTAGGATATTTATCGCCCTCCCGATATTGTCAGACTCATTCAACGTGACAAGCTTGGTCATACTGACCTCATCTAGAGTATGATCATGCACACGATCCTTGATCGAGTTAAGCAGATCATGCGCGCAGACCATCCCAATAACCTTACCTTTCTCCAAAACCGGAAGAACATGCATGCTAGAGGTGAACATGAGACGCGCGACTTCCCTGGCAGGAGTCGCTTTTTCTAACGTCGGAGATCTGATAATATAGTTCTTGACTTTCACTTCCGCGGCATTGATCCGAGTCTTCACCAACTGATGCTTATCAAACATGCCCACATATCTCTTGCCACTCATCACGACAGCGTGAAGCTCACCAAACACTTTGAGCTTACCTATCAGAGTCGTGAGATGATCGTTGGCATCGATAGAGATGAATCTTTTGGTCATGAAATCCTTGGCGTCCATAGGCAAAATCATGGGAGAATGGATATTTAAGGGTTTGTGAAAGTGGAAGAAAACGCTGCTTGTTGAACTGGAAAACAACAAAACAGGGGTTTTGTTGCACAACACGGACTATGGTTCGTGTTATACAACAAACACCGCCCTATCTACGCCAATGCCCGGATTTGAACCGGGACATCCCGAAGGAAACAAGCTTTCATGGAAAAACTCCATTTCACGAATTTCGAACGGAGCTCGAATTTTCCAGGCTTGCGCAATACCGGGTTATGCGACATTGGCAATATCCTCTTAATGGGTCAACCTTGAGCCATTTAAAAGATTATCGTGAGAAAACTATTCCTGCGCGCTCTCAAGCACGATAGCACGGATCATCTCGAAATAAAGCTCGTCTGAATTCGAGCACTGACCATTGCACTTGACGATCTCGCCCCAAGCCTTGGTCAGGGCCCTTGAACCAAGAGAATCCACCGCGTTATTCACTTCAGTTAGAGCCTTTGAGAAATCCACTATATCCTCAGCGGAATTCCAGTATTTGTAGGTACGGAACAAATTGAGTATCAGATCAGAATTCGGGACGTTCTGGTTCTCTGTGACAGTGATGATGAAATTGAAATACTGATTGTTCTTGCAGCCGCTTGCCACACACGCGCTAAGCTCCTTCCAATCACCCGATATCTTGCGATTGCCAGTGTCGCGCACCAGCTCATCAGTCTGGGTTATCAGCGTCGAGCGTTTGACAACATCCAGACTGCCCTTGTTAAGAGTCAAAGTGTTGAGTATGATCTGCGGACCGTCTGCTCGCACGAAATACTTGAAAGCCACGACAGCGACCACCAAAAGAAGGATAGCCGCCAAAACCTGGAAACCACTCTTCTCGATATACTTCTTATACGCAGGTTTGTGGATCTCAATGTTGGCATGAGGCCCTTTTTTCCATGACGAGAACATGGGAAAATCCCTCGCAAATCTCTATTTAAATGATTCGGAATTTAGACTTTTGCGTTTTTGACAAAAACCTGTTTGTTTAAGATTTCTTCGAGGTTT
>CAYHWL010000009.1:0-22538 GCA_964359785.1 uncultured Methanosarcinales archaeon
TACAGACTCTAGATTAATTATCGACGAACAGTATCAAAACACTGAATGATTACGTTCTAAGCAAAGCTTTATAAACGAGTCCTGAATCTTGTTGTATAGGACGGCCAAAGGGGTCTGGTTCCACCCGTTCCCATTTCGAACACGGCAGTTAAGAAGACCACCGTTTCCGACTGTACTGGCCTCGGCTGGGAAATCGGAGAAGCTGTCCGCCCTTTTTTTAAAAACCTTCAGATGCATCCTTCTCCTATATCAAAACATCCAATTCATATCAATAGCTGCATCAATTGCCCTTGTCCAAACACGTTCTGGGTGTTTAATTCATATATCTTGCCGCTGATATTGTCTGGGTTGATGCACTGCACAAGTCCTTTTCTTTCAAGCTGATGAAGAGTCCTTGTGACATGGCTTCTATACATGCCAGTCACTTTCATTATCTCCGCTTGCACTTTTGGACCATCAAGTAATGATTTGAGGACTACTTTACGATACTTGCTTCTTTTGACAAATCCAAACAGGCCTTGGTCAATAGCCATGGGGGATAATCATAGACACCCTTGTATATATAGCAATAATACCAATTGATAGCATTGCTCTCTAGATCATACAAAGAGAGGCTTATATTGTGACAAGCCTTGACATATGACATAAAACTCCTCTTCGTCTGCATTAAGAATAATTGATGATTGGGCCATCATTTCACAAACTCTACATTCGGCATCCCTATGAAACCTTTGTCGCCAGTAACAAAGGGTATGCCCAGGCGGATAGAGATACAGTAACCTATCGCGTCTGTCATTGAAAGTTGTTTGTTCAGAGATTTTATTCTAGCCGCTTCATGGAGATCGGCTGTAGTAGTGTCCACAACACAATCAGCGAGTGATTGTACTATCTTTTCCTTGTTCTGATGTTTCTTGCGATTGAGGGCGAATGCCGTCTCTGCTAGATTGAATATTGAGATCACTCCTTCACAGGATAGATACTCAGAATAATTAGGATTTCCCTCAAGGATCTCAAGGACTGCGTAAGTGTCATAGAATCTGTTTTTAGTCATCGTAAAGCTCCTCATCCATCTCTTTGAGCATCTTATCTACCGGCTCTTTGAATTTGACGGTGCCAAATAGTTCAGCCAAGACATTTTTTTTCTTGCCGATTAGTACCTGCACAGTCTCGCCTTCATGCAGATTCCCGTTTTCTATCGCTTCTTTAGGTATCACTATTCCCATTGATCGGCCCCATCTTCTTATTTTGGCTGTCGTTTGTATCATTGGTTATATCAATCTAACCAGGTACTTAAATGTGATGAAAAACAACTGTTCCCCCTGACAATTTGATGATAAGGTAAATTTTATATCCCTCGCAAACCGTCTAATTGCAAATGAGACTCCTCTTCGTCTGCAATCAAAACAAGAACCGAAGCAAAACCGCAAAAGAGATATTCGCTTCAAGATTCGAGACCAGATCCGCGGGGCTATATTCTGATTCACCTTTGAAGAACACAGACCTTGCATGGGCAGACCTGGTGATTGTGATGGAGGAAGGCCAAAGGAGCGAGATTGGGAAAAGATTCCCAAAAGAGTATCTCTCCAAAAAAATAATAAATTTGGATATCCCTGACATCTATCAGTATAATCAATCGGAGCTGACACAGATCCTAAGAGAACGATTATGCCAGTCACTCTAACCACCTCTCAAACTGAGCTTTTGCATCTTCCTTTAACAAAAATACTTTGGTTTCGGCTACTGCCATCTCCGGCATCCGCCGGGTGACTTTATACAGGGATGTCTCTTCATTTTCCAGCTTGATTATGGACACCTCCCATCTTTGGAAGGGATGCTCTTTTGTTTCTCCGGTCATACCACAGGTTTTTCCTTCTTCATCGAGCAGTACTCGAATGCTTGCCCCGCCACTATCTGCAGTTTGGGCAGTTCATCTACACGAAAAGAGTTGCTTCCTTTCCATGCCCCGTTCTTGTCCTTGTACCTTTTCTCCACGGTTATAGAGTGATACTCTTTAGAGGCTCCATCTTTTTCACCAGTGTTTTTCCATACTGTCGCAGTGACGCCGCCGGCATTGAATTTTTGTTCAGGTTGGTTCATGCATTTTGGTGATATCCTCTTTTTCATGTTTTTTGCGGCTGGATTTCCGGAGATATGACATCAAAACTGACATTATTTCGGTCAAGAGACCACTATTTCCGCGTATTTCATCATATTCCGTAATACTTTTTTCGGAACCGTGACGGTTTTGGCCATTTCATTTATTAATCATCGCGGTTTTAGACGACAGCATGGAAACCTCCCAGGATTATTCCAGCAAGATAGAAGATTTGGATCTTTCAGACCTAAATAGGTATCCTTGCTATTATGATACCCTAGAGAGCAAACTTCGCACTGGGATCAGGCTTGTCTATGGTGAGATCCCAACTATAATTACCAAAGACGATAAGATGGGCGACGGCCATGGTCTTGAGATGATGCTAGATCATCTTTACCAAAGGCATGACCTCACAAGGGAGCAGGTATTCGCTCTCATGGATTATATCGAGTCGCACCCGCAAGATGAGATCATTGCCACTACTGGCACAGGTTATCAACCAAATTCGAGAGTCAAATTGAGGATCCTCAAGATAATGGGCAAAGACGACCCGATCTTCATCTCTGATGAAGGTGATATCTTAGACACCGTGGACTCCTTCACCATCAAAAACCGCTATCTCCCATGTATGGGATAGCACTTAAATACTCCTGACATTAGCGGTGCGTAACATGACCCGTATCGCTATTGTCGAGGAGCCCAAGTGCCATCCGGAGAAGTGTGGCAATTATCTTTGCGCTAGACTCTGCCCTGTCAATCGTATGGGCGAAGAGTGTATCACGGTGAATGAAGTCTCAAAAAAGGCGAAGATCACCGCTGATCTGTGCACTGGTTGCGGCATTTGCCCAAAGCGCTGTCCGTTTGGCGCGATTCATATCATCAATCTTCCAGAGGCCTTGACAAAAGAGCCCATCCACACATATGGTGATAATGGCTTCCACCTCTATTCCCTTCCAACGCCGCTATTTGGCAAGGTGATAGGCATCATAGGAAAGAATGGCATCGGAAAATCCACAGCGATAAAGATCCTAGCCGGTGTCTTGAAGCCGAATTTCGGCAGGGGTAAAGACGCATCCTATGATGAGCTCATCGCTTATTTCAAAGGCAGCGAGGCCCAGCTTTACTTCGAGCGGGTCAAGCGAGGCGAGATCAAAGTCTCTTATAAGCCGCAACAAGTCGATCTTCTTCCAGCAGTTACCAAAGGGACGGTTCAAGACCTCCTAACAAGAATAGACGAAAAAAACCAGAAGGACAAGATAATAAGCGAACTTGGCCTCACAAGGTTTCTCAACAGAGAGCTCTCACAGCTTTCAGGTGGTGAACTGCAAAGGGTAGCGATAGCTGCCACAGTCCTAAAAAAAGCCAATCTCTATATCTTCGATGAACCCACGAGTTATCTTGATATCAAACAACGCATTAAAGTGGCTAATTTCATCAGGAACCTGGCAGATGACAAGACCGCTGTCCTTGTCATAGAGCACGATCTTATCATCCTTGACTATATGACTGATCTTGTCCATATCATGTACGGTGAAGAGGCTTGCTATGGTATTGTGTCGCAAGTGAAAGCCGCAAAAAATGGCATCAATGCATATCTGGAGGGTTACTTAAGGGATGATAATATGCGTTTCCGTGATCACGCCATCCATTTTGATCCAAAGCCCCCCATGTCCAAGAGGATGGGTTCAGAGATTGTCGGCTGGAACAATATAGAAAAGTCATTTGGTTCATTCACCCTAAAAGCAGTAGAAGGTTTGATCCACAAAGGAGAGACCATCGGCATCTTAGGGGAGAATGGCATCGGTAAGACGAGTTTTGTCAAGCTTCTGGCAGGTGTAGAGAGTCTCTCCCAAGGTGAGATCAGCAGTAAGGTGAAAGTGTCGTACAAGCCACAGTATATCGACACAAATAGCGAAGAGTTGGTAAAAGACATTCTCACAGAGTGTATCATCAAATTCGATGTCCAGTTAGTCCGTCCCCTCAAGTTAAAAGACTTATTCGAAAAACGGATCTGTGACCTATCCGGCGGAGAGCTTCAAAGGGTGGCCATTTCAGCCGCTCTATCAAAGGACGCCGATCTCTTTTTATTGGACGAGCCAAGCGCCTATCTTGATGTCGAGCAAAGGCTTATCGTCTCCAAGGTCATCCGAGAGCTTATGGATCACAAAGGCACGGCGGCTCTAGTAGTAGACCATGATCTTCTTTTCGTTGACTATCTCTCGCAGAAACTGATAGTCTTTGAAGGCGAGCCGGCTATCCAAGGCAGTGTGGAGGGCCCATATCCGATGGAAGAGGGGATGAATCGTTTCCTTAAGGATATCAATCTGACATTTAGAAGGGATCATGATTCAAATATGCCAAGGGCTAACAAGCCAGGCTCCCAGATCGATAGGGAGCAGAAATCACAAGATCGGCTTTATTATTCATAGACCGATAGCCCATATGTTTCTTTTATGCCAGATCAGCCATAAAGTCGCATTAGTATAGGATGACATCAGAAAGACCCGCGAAGTGGGGATCTCCAGTAATGAGTTTGCATCTCAGTTGAAGCTGTTTGCAAAGAATCAAAGAGTCCATAAGTCCGAAATCCTTATGCGTCTTACGTCGTTCTTTTTTGATTCTTGCTGCGTCTTTCCAGTCTGATAGACTGATGGAGCGTAATGAAGATATTGCATTGATGATAGCCATGATTTCAGAGAAGTCTATTCTTTCCCGATCAGCCCATTCCCAAAGCTCTGCGATGCTGCACTCTGCTGTATACACCTTATTATTAGGATTATCTACCATCTTCTTGATCTGTTTGCCTGTTTCTGACCCTCTAAAATACTCTATCCAAGCAGGGGTATCAAGTAAGTAGTCCATCAGAATTCCCTCTCAAGGGTATTTGTCTCCCTTAGGAAAGGTTTTGCGTGAGGGAATCTTCCAAATCCGCTGATCTTGCCTTTCTTCACGACTTCAACTTCGACTATATCGCCAACTTCAATCGCAAGCCTGCTTGTCAGCCATTCAGGTAATATGACTGCTTTTGAACCGCCCCACTTCCTGATCTCTGTTTCCATGATATCACCTTTAGATGATATTGTGATATATAATTGTGATATATAAATTTGCCGATTCGCAAGCATTCTAAGACCAAGTATTGAAGATCGCAAGAAAGCCGTACAAGACACTCAATAAACACACAAAGCCCGAATATTCTTCTAAGGAGGCAAAATAGTCTATACTACTCCTGATCCGCCAGTCCATATGTTTTTTAAGCGGCCCTTCTAATCTGTCACCCATGCAAAAGATTGTCGTCATTGGAGGAGGGACTGGTTCATACAGTCTTCTTAGAGGACTCAAACGTTACACTGATGACCTTACTGCGGTCGTCACAATGTTCGACTCTGGGGGCTCCACTGGCGTCCTCCGAGACGAATTTGGTATTCTCCCTCCTGGCGATGTGAGACGTTGCCTATTGGCATTATGTGATGAGAAGAAACAGAATCGCATCTTAAGAGACCTTTTCAGTTATCGTTTTGACAAAGGCAGCGGTCTTTCGGGACACAGCTTTGGCAATCTTTTCCTCACCGCGCTAAAAGATATCACAGGTTCTGATATCGAGGCGATAGAGGCCGCATCCACAATCCTCAACATCAAAGGGAAGGTGCTCCCAGTGACGCTTGACAAGGCCCAATTGTGCGCCGAGCTAGAAGACGCGAGCATCATCAGGGGAGAGACCAATATCGACATCCCAAAACATGACGGTTCACTAAAGATAAAAAGAGTTTTTCTTGACCAGGAAGCCTCACCATACCTGGAGGTCCTAGATGCGATCAAGGACGCAGACAAGATAATTATCGGCCCAGGTGACCTATTCACAAGTGTCATCCCCAATCTCTTGGTGGAAGGCATCCCATTGGCACTTTCCCACACGAAAGCGAAGAAGATCTTCGTCTGCAATCTCATGACCAAGCACGGTGAGACAAACGGTTTCAAAGCTTCAGATTTCGTGGCCCAGATCCAGAAATATCTACAAGGCGCGAGGATAGACGCGGTGATATGCAATAATGATTTAGGTTCTCCAAATGTGCTTGAACGCTACGCTCAAGAAAAAGCGTTTCCGGTAGAGGTGGACAAGGATAAGATCAAGGCCATGGGTCTGACAGTCGTAGAAGAATCTTTGATTGTGGAGCCCGACCTCATCCGTCACAATCCGATAAAACTTGCTAGCGTGATAATGAAGCTATAAGCTCTACTTCACTTTCCTGCACATGCTCAAGAACCCAGAATGTATCGTCTCTTTTGATATAGGGCGCACCTTGCGGCCATTCACTTCCCATGGCCTCTCGATGATCTCGACTGTCTCGATCACTATGAAATCATCGCGTTTGGCTATCGCGTTGACAAAATCCTGCGTTTGAGGTATGGTTGGAGAATAAGATACTAAAAAGCCGCCGACTTTAAGCGTTTTATGAGCAGTTTCGATGGCATCCCATGGATCCGGCAGATCATAACACACCAAGTCAAACCCACTCTCCGAAACGCCTTTGGTGATATCTCCCTTCTTGATCACAACATTATCGACACCAAGCATTTTAGCATTCTCTCGTGCGCATTCAAGATGATCATCCAAGATATCATAAGACACCACTTCTTTGGCGTGACGAGCCAAACTAGTAGCAAGCGCTCCGCTTCCTGTGCCAGAGTCAAGCACGCGTGAATCCTTTCCGATGCCCGTCTTGGCGATTATCCATCCGATATCTTTGAGAGGGATTGTCTGGGGTAATCGCCTGATCCTGCCAAAATGATCTATATGAGATGGGCTAAACATGACAAACTCGACGCCTTTACTGCTGACAACGATACTCCCGTCAGCCTTCAAGAATTCCTCTTTCTTGATGTTGCCATGTCGTGTGGAGAAATCCTTCCTCTCGTCATTGACAAATATCTGATCTTCCGAAGAGACTACAATCTCTTTATTCAAATGTTCAACAAACTGTCTTTTCACGGGCTTTAGCAGTATCTTTGACATACAAAAGAAGATGCTTGCTCAATTTATAAAGCTGGCCCGTCTCGTTTGCACAACCACCCTCGGATAGCTTATCGTTATCTTGTGCCTCTCCATCTCTTTTTTCAGGTGTTTTATCAAAGCCGTGCGTACAGAATAGAAGTTATCGAAGGAGTCGATGGTGAGTCCAGCGTAGCACTCGATATTTGACTCCCCGAAAGCAGAGAACGAGAACCCAGGTTCCGCAGATTTCACAGCGTGCGGATTCTCTTTGACAAAATCCTTCAAAGACTTCTTCATCGCCCTCTCAACGACATCCAAGTTATTGTCATACGACACATGAACCGGTATTCCCAGATACATCGTCTTATCGATAAGGGTAAAGTTGGTCGTGATCGTCTGTGCCAGTTTGGAGTTTGGCACGATCACTCTATTGTTCCCAAGTGTCTTTATCTTCGTGGTCCGCCAGCTTATCTCCTCAATGTGCCCTTTCACATCGACGCCATCCATTTCAATATAGTCTCCCGGCTCAAGAGATTTTTCGATCACTATATAGAATCCAGCGAATAGGTTGGCCAAAGTATCCTGCAAAGCAAGACCCACAGCCAGACCTCCGACCCCAAGGGTAGCGACTAATGGTGTGATGTCGATCCCCAGTTTATGCAGTATCATCGAGGCGGCGATCAGCCAGATGATGCAGTGCAGTATGATCTTCAGGATGTTTGTGTACCCTCGGACTTTCTGCCGATCAGGTGATAGTTGGCTAAAGTACCACGCGGCTAGGCCTGACAATAATTTGATGGCGGTATATGCCACCCATGCTATCAATATGACAATTCCTGCCTGGTCGACTTCTGACTGCATTGTTGAGAATCGCGTGGCTGATTTCACCGACAGGTAACACGCTCCAAGGATGATCCCCAGGAAAAATGGCCGGGTGAATTGAGGCAGAAGATAGTCATCGATGGTGGTCTTTGTCCTGGCCACTAGCTTGAGCACGACATTTGATACGTACTTTCTGATGATAAAAGCGAACAACAGCGCAAAAAAGAAGATGATTCCTGCGTGCGTGATATCCACTATGTCTTCTGGTGAGAGTACAAGTCCAAATGGTAGTGCCATGAGAGGACGGATTAGACGGGGCTTTAAATAAATTCTGGACAAAAAAGACGTCTAATTATACAAGAACACATAATAAGAAAAAAAGCGGAGACAGGGACTCGAACCCCGGAATAATCGCTCTCTGCTGTTTTCATCGTCCTTTCCAGGACTCATCAGAGCAATTTTATCGCCCACTGCAGGCGATCGCCTTAGCCGCTTGGCTACCTCCGCTCGGTGATACCGGAAATTCATGGAAGGTATATAAATCTCACGTTTTAATGACGAGGTTATATCACGATTGAATCTCCAATAGATTTATTAGTCTCCGCCAAACAGCAATCTCCATGGTGATCCTCTTCAACAGAGTCGGTAACTTCCTAGATGAACTTGACACGCAAATATACACTTCTGACCTGGGGATTGATTTTATCAGATCATACGGTATAGAACATGTACTCGAGTATACTCGCTTGATACATGCGTTGGCAATAATGGAGGAATTCAAACCTTCGCTTGGAAATTTTTATCAGGGAAAAATGGTCCCCATCCAATTCTACAAAAGTGGAACAGACTTCATGACCAACCAGCCAAAATATCGTAGCAGATCTGATGATTAAGAGATTCTTTTGCATTTTCTAAGGATTATTTCTCTTGCTAAAAGATGTTCATTTTGATGACTACGCAATAACAACAAAGAAATTTTCCCGTCGACAAAATGATTCTAAAAAACATTTCACAGATTTTCAACGTCTTCAAGAATTATTTTCCACTTCCAAAAATTTTCTCATTTTGATAAGCTTTAAAAACAAGTCAAACATTGAATTACTAACAAAAAATTACACCCCCAAGAAAATGAAAATAATTGCATTGTACAGTTACGAAGAGAAAACCCCATCGTGTCCGGAAGGGCGCATTGGCGCTGCCGATTCTGGTGTTATAGAGAACCTCAAAAGCGCTGGTCACGAGGTGATAGCAAGAAAAGTCGATCTTGGTAATCTTCCAGACAAGGATGAGGCTGATGTCGTTTTCAATCTTTGCGATTCTTGGGATAACCAGGCTGATGAGCCTAAAGTGCCAAGAGGCCTAAGAGCCAAAGACATCCCTTATACGGGTAACGACGCGGAGACAATCAACCTTTGCAATGACAAATCGATCTGCAAGATGTTTATGGTGAAGAAGGGTGTGAGGACGCCTCCTTTCCAGGTGTTCGCAAGCACAAAAGACACTCTAGATCCTCAATTGAGATTCCCTCTCATAATCAAGCCTGTCCACGAGGATGCGTCAAACGGCATCGATGAGGACAGTGTTGTGAAAGATGAGGAGAAATTGAGGAAGAAGGTGGCGATGATCCTTGAAGAGTTCAAGCAGCCAGCATTGGTTGAGGAATACGTGGATGGTAGAGAGTTCTGCGTTCCAGTCATAGGTAACGAAGACCCCACATTACTGCCCATCCTTGAGATCGATTACTCCGAATCCTATTTTGAGAATAAGCCAAAACATCTCTCATTCAAAGCCAAATGGTCGAAACAGTCAAATGCTTTCAAGAATACTTATTCAGTCATAGCAAAGGACATTCCACATGATCTAAAAAAGCACATTGAGCAGACTGCGCTTAACGCCTACAAGGCATTGAAGATGCATGGTTATGGGTCTGTCGATATGCGTGTGGACAACGCAGGTAATGTGTTTGTCTTAGAGGTCAATCCTAATTGTTATATCGCTCCAGAGGCTGATTCCACGAAAGCGGCAAAGGCTATGGGTTTGGAATATCCGCAGTTCTTGGACAAGATAGCGCATTTCGCGCTTCAGAGAAAGGAGATAGAACTCACCATCCCAGTATAAACTCTTTAGTAAGGTTCTTTCCAGGAATACTTGAAATATCTCATGTATCTCTTTTGAGTAGATAACAAAGCAAAAACTCTGTTTGCTCCAAAGCACTTGACATCGCTTGTACTCAGGACCCGCACGACCGTCAAAAACAAGGCGATCAACGGACTGCGGATATCCTCACTTGTAAGTTCGGGACCCGCAGTTCCTACGCTTCGCTACGGACCTGCGGGGATTTGAACCCCGGATCTACAGCTCTCTTCCTTTGAAGGTAGAAGGCTGTCGCCTTATCCAGGCTAGGCTACAGGTCCACTATGGGTTAGTCCAAAGGCGTTGATTTTAAATGTTTGTGGTAAAATGAGCTATTTCCCCTTGCAGACACTACGATATGTGTTTATCATCTCCTCATCGCGGGCGCCTATGTGCTCTTGCATCACCCTTCCCACATGTTTTGAAAGCGCTACCCACCTATCATCGACACGCGCACGATGTTTGGCAAATCGTATCTGGTGCGCGCTTGCGATCTGGTCATCTGCCCTTTCTGTCTCGCTTAGATCCGCGTACACCCATCCGATCAGTTCATGGTCCATGAAGCTTTGGAATGCCAGGTTGCGAAATTCGCGGACAAACCAATGCTCGCTTGTGGGAGTATAGACCTCAATTTTGTATTCAACGACGCCATCAAGATGATCCCTATCCGTAGGTAATATGCTTCTCCCAAAGTACAACGAATTGATATCAGGCA
Source organism: uncultured Methanosarcinales archaeon (assembly GCA_964359785.1). Lineage (GTDB taxonomy): Archaea > Nanobdellota > Nanobdellia > Woesearchaeales > JAGWAF01 > JACQSU01. The sequence continues at coordinate 10,759 of CAYHWL010000009.1, forward strand.
CAGATATCTCTCTCACCGAAACAATCAATTTCGATCTCACATATGCGAGAAGCCGAGTATCATATCCCATCTCCGCCGCTGTTTTCAAAGTCTCCAATACAAGTGCGTCCAGATCCATAAATAATCACCTAATAAAAACTATAAAAACCCTAAGGCAGCCACGTCTTTGGGTTCTCAAGTTTGGCCGGCAGATAGTCAGTGATGACGAAGTTCAAACCGTATGCGGCTAGTGCCTGCTGTTCTGCCCTCTTTTTCAAAGCGATAATCTCATTCAAGGCTCTCTGCCACTCTTTATAGTGTTGCACGAATGGGTCGTTTTTCATCCCATCCTTGACTCGTTTCACGTCAATCTCCTTAAGCGGATGTGTGGGCAATTTATAGTCCACTATATCCCTTGCGGTGATGCCAAAGAACTTGGCATTTGGGACGCAGAAGTATTTATTGATATGCGCGGCATTCCCAGACCCGACTTTAAGTGTCCTATATATGTTCAGCCATCCGTATGGATCTCCGTCTGTGAAAGCGTAGACTGGAATCTTCAAGTCATCGGTCAATCTTCGGATGAATCTCCTGGTTGCGCGTGTAGGCACTCCTCCAAGCGAGATCAAGACGCAATTTGCGTTCTTCCAATATTTGTGTTTGACTAACCTTTGGAACATACCTGCTGTCTCGATGGCCAAGACGAAATCCGCTTTTGTCTCGAACTTCAGGTCCTCAACCGAAGACGGGATGGAATACGCACCAGAAACGAATTTCGTGCAATCATGTTTGATCTCTTTTTTGGTTTCTGGATCAGTTTCGATGACTGTTATTTGTCCTGCGATCTCTCCGCCTTTCTCTTCTGGGATAAAACCTATCTGTTCACGATTGACCATAAGCATCGCTTCTATGTCATCCATGACAGCGTCTGATTCTGGCTGCTCGATAAATCTGGCCTCGCCCCAGTTTTTCGACACGTAATACGCCTCTCTTTTGGTGGCGATATCGTCTGTTTTCACCAATTGTTTTGACAGCGTCATCATGCGCAGTGTCTGGGCAAAGGTTTTCACAGTAGATGCAGTCAAAGTTCTGGATTTCACTTGTCCTTTCAACTCAAAGTATCCGGATTTTGGGTCATATGTGACATTGGAGAGTGACCTAAGCGGCATCTCAAGTTTTGGCTGCTTGTTTGCCATGATGCATTTGAATACGTCTCCGGCATGGTCTATTATTTTTTGCACGACTGGGTTCACTTTGCTCATTCTTCGTCACTCTCATCTTTTTCTGCTTTTCCGACCTTTGCGAAGTCGGCATCATATTCCGTGTTAGAGGTTGGGTCGAATTCCACTTCTTCAAGTTCACCGCGATGTTTCTCTAATATCACAGCCAGATTATCCTTGATCTTCTGCTCATCTGTTTTCTTGAGTTCTGCAAGTTCGACTAACGCCTCCGCGATATGCGGGATGAATGTCTCTATATATCCTCGTTTGGCGCCTTCTGAAGCGATTCGTTTCTTCTTATGTACGTAGATGGCTAATTTACGCCCGCATTCCTGAAGCGCGAGTTTCACTTCTTTGACGATTTCAGGATAATGCGCTATTGCTTCTTTTGATTCGCTGGTGAATGGCACCCACACGGATGCGATATGCACGAGGATTGTCACAGGTCCTACTGGCACGGAACTCCCTGATTGCTGCAGTCCGTATGGTTTCCAATTGGTCCCTACTATGGATTTGGTCACAGCGCATGCGCCTTGTTGGTAGAGCAATGGCACTCGGTTAGCGAATCGCAAGACTGTGCATTGCTGGTCTGCGGGCTGTTGTCCGCCCCATGCTATCCCTGCTTCTATGATGAATGGGTTTCCTCTATAAACAGCAGGTGATCGTGATATCGCGCAATAGAACTCCGCGTTCACTTCCTTGCGGAGTCCTTTCTCAAGCGCATCTTCTCCTATCGGCGTTACACAGTCACTAGGTGGCGCCATTAATTTAGTGTTCTTGATGCCATTCATGAGTGACTCGGCCATCTCTCTACTCATCTCGGATGGTTTTGTCTGTGGAAGGAGTTTTGCCGCTTCACAAATCGCCTTGGCAGCCTCCGCTCCGACTCTCGAAAAATTATCCGTCAAGAATGCCTGTAATGTCCGTTTGTCCGTCGCTTTTAGCATGGACATCATGACCCCAAGCTCGACTCCATAGGGATGGGGTTTGATCTCCTTTGGTTTTGGGGGGATCACCTCTGTCGCTCGTGGGAAGATTATCTGTTCTGCTTTTGGATTTGTATAGATGAATGTGGCGTGTGAATTTGTGATGGCTGTCTGTTTAAGGTATTCATCGACGGACTGCGGCCCTTTCAGATACGTGGCCTCAAGATCTATCTCTATTCGTGTCCCATGGTCTTTGTTCCACTCGCGTTCTTGTTCATTTGAGACCACGGGCATATTTTTCTGGGTGTCAAGTGTGAGCTCCATGTAATGCGCAGGCTTTCCAGTTCCGATCTTAGAGATCACGCGAGCAGGTTTCCCAGTGGTGAGTTGCCCGTACATCACTGATGCAGAGATCCCTATTCCCTGTTGTCCTCGGCTCATCTTGAAGGAATGGAATTTCGATCCGTAAAGCAGTTTGGCGAAGATGTTGGGTATCTGCGCCTTGACTATCCCTGGCCCATTGTCTTCGATGACGACTTTGTACCTGTCATTTAGCATGTCGATTATCTCGACTATTATCTCCGGGAGTATCCCTGCCTCTTCACATGCGTCAAGTGAGTTGTCTACGGCCTCTTTGACAGTAGTCAAAAGCGCTTTTCTTTTGTTGTCGAATCCAAGAAGGTGGCGGTTACGCGAGAAGAATTCAGCCACGCCGATGTCTCTTTGCTTGAGCGCCAGTTGTTCAGCTATATTCTTCTCTGCCATCTGTAAAATCTCCTTTTTCTGGATTTAGCGATTCAGATGCACTATTTATGGTTTTGGTATCCAGACCGCTTTTAGAGCAGTTGCTCCATTCGTCGAGATTTTTTCGATTTTTCCAACCATTTATATACGTTACGGTGAGGGCTTCCAGAAAGCAGCATATCGACTGCCCTTCTCGCGATGGCGACATTGCCTATTTCGCCTATGATGCCGACGGTTTTTCCATAGACGCTTATATGAGTATCAGTCAATTCTTCGACCACCTTTCGTGATTTTCCGCCAGCGCCAATGACCCTTCCCTTCAAACGGACAAGGTCATTTGGCGTATCTCCATAATCTGTTATCTTGATCATGTCCATGCTATAATCAGCTTTGGTTAGTTGCATTGCGATTTCCGGATTGAAGCCTCGGGCGATGGCTTTGACTATATCCCTGCAATTCATCAAAAGTATGGCGTCATCGCCAGTGACGGTGACGTCGCCTTCTTTGGAATCGATATCGATATGCGTCTTTGTTTCAGCTTCGATGCGGCTTTTCATCTGGCCGTCAGCACCTATCAACACAGCTATCCTATCCTTTGGTATTTTCAGCTCATGGGCGAACTCTTCAAGGTCCGAGAATATTGGGATTTCTTTCATTGGAGGTGATACGGCATTTGCCGTTATCGACAAAAAGCATCCATCGTTTAAATAGCTTACCTACCCCAAGAACGCAGCCAGCTTCACTCTTTCTTCTTCACTCCCTTTCGGATGAGCGCAAGGGTCTTTTCCTCATCGCACTTCACTCCAAGCTTGAGGAAAAATGTGCATATGTTGTGCACATCCCGCACAAGGTACTCCTCGGCCCGTGGATTCTCTGTTGTGGTGGCCTGCGAGAAATCGATGAACACCGGTTTGTCGTCCAGATTCAATATGTTATAACAAGAGAGGTCTCCGTGCACTAAAGAGGCCTTGTACATCCTCTTTACAAAACTGATTATCTCATCGAAGAACTTTTTTGGATCTGCAGGGTATTTGTCTTTTAGCTGTGGAGCCGCCGCGGAGTCCCCGATATGCTCCAGCACAAGCACATTATTAGAGAACGCTAGAGGCGTTGGCACTCTGACTCCTGCCTCGCGGGCGATATGCAGGTTCCGATATTCACGTTGAGTCCAAGCAAAGATGATTCGGCGGCGATTCTTGCGCAGCCCGGTATACCTTTCGTCATATTTGATATAGTCATACATCTGATTGAAATTGCAATTCTCCAAACGATAGATCTTCACAATCACTTTCCCGCGTTCACTAGAGGCAGAAAATACGTTGGATTCTTTTCCGACAAAGATAGGGCTCACGAGTTCCGAGAATATCCCTTTATCCTTCAATTTGGCAAGTGTGAGATTCGTGAAGTTATCAAAGACGTTCCCGTAGACCTTGAACTCCGCTCGTGAATCACGTACCATGAATTACCTAGAATACGGCGCTTTAATACGTTTACGTCTAAGATCCACAATCCCAATCTCTTCACAGTACAACACTACTTCCCGCTTACGTTTCCTTCCGTCCAGATCGACTAACATGACAGATTGGTATGTCCCAAGATCCAATTTTGAATCTTTCACATAGACAGTCGTTTCAGGTAGAAGCAGGATCGCCATCTGATGCGCGGGTCCATTTGTTCGTTCATCAGGCTGTTTCACTTCCCGGACAGCAAAATCGTCATGACGGTGATACACGCTTCGTGGCGCCAGCCTCTCGACTGCATTTTCCAGATCATAGATGATCCCTTTTTCATCTTCATTGACTATCAAACCAGCTGTGGTATGCTTGCATTGGATATCTATCTTAGCGTCAATAAGTTTCAGCCCTTTTATCAGATCCTCAAGTTCAGGGGTCAAATTTACCACCTCAAACTCCTTTTTTGGATGATAGATCAGGCTTTTTCGGTATATCATCTTACGTGTGCCAACAAGGTATTATTTATTTGTTATGTAAGTATCCGTGGATTATTCTCGATCCAGCAATGGAAAAATCCCTCCAAACCTTTATAAACCACCCCTCCATCCGCATCTTATCGGCCATACGGGTCCTTGACCGAGCTTCACGCGTAACGCGTGGGCGTTGAGGGAAAGACACAAATGGTCGATTCAGATGCCCGTCACGAGAGTGCTCGCCTGATAGTTTCGACGAGTGGTGGTTTACGCTACCTACCACGTGTCGATTGATGAGGGTGAGAGTTAGTGTTTGCGGGCTCCAATTCACATTCACAAAAAGCCGCTTTCCAGAGCGTCATCACAATCACGATTCACCGCGGGCGAACCGCACCGTTAAAGTTCTGGAAAGTGTGAGGGCAACATGCACATGATCACGATTCTAAAAAGTCTTCATGCTAGTGTTGCCTCTAGGCTATAATGAGGGAACAACATGGGTAAAATAAGCCAGATAGCATCAAAGTACATTATTCACTCCTCGATCGATATTGAGGGTGTAGTAGACAAACCAGACGTCATCGGAGCCATTTTCGGCCAGACCGAAGGTCTTCTAGGGGCTGACTTGGAGCTGCGAGAGCTTCAAAGATCAGGCCGAATCGGACGTATCGAAGTGAACGTCGATGTCCGTGGCGGAAAGAGCCAAGGTATGATAGTCATCCCTTCGTCCCTTGACAAGGCAGAGACTTGCATAATTGGCGCGGCTTTGGAGATCATCCAAAGGATCGGCCCTTGCAATGCGAAGCTCCGTGTCCAGAAGATAGAGGATGTCAGGATCTCAAAACGCAGCCAAGTGGTCGAGCGTGCAAAAGAGCTTCTGCGTATGATGGTGGATATCACCATGCCAGACAGCCAGGAGCTTGCTGAAGAGGTCTCGGTGTCTATTAGAGCGCAGGAGATCACTGAATATGGCAAAGACCGTCTTCCAGCTGGTCCGGATATCGCAGGATCTGATGATATCATCATTGTGGAAGGAAGGGCAGATGTGCTTAACCTTCTCAAGAATGGTTTCAAGAACGCGATAGCGATGAACGGCACTTCAGTTCCAGAGACGATCAAACAACTGCTCGCGCAAAAGTCCGTCACTGTCTTTGTTGATGGTGATCGTGGAGGAGACCTGATCATAAGAGAGCTCCTCACGATTGGAGATGTTGATTTCATCACCAAGGCTCCTGATGGTAAGGAAGTCGAAGAGCTTGCCAAAAAGGAGATCCACAAGGCGCTAAGGTCAAGGATCGCGGCAGAGCAGGTCCGTGCGGAATACATGGAGAAGAAGGATGTCTTAAGGAAGCGTCCGACTTACATGGATGAGCCAAGGCATGAGCGTCCTCCTATGAGGAACGATCGTCCAAACGGTCCGCCTCACGCAGACCGCCCGCCTATGGGTGAACGCAGAGGCCCTCCGATGAGGGATATGCGCGAACAGCGTGATGAGCCAAGGCCTCAGATCCAGGCGCCTGAACGCCAGAAATTAGGGGAGATATTCGAGTCCCTTCTTGGCACAAAGGGTGCATGCATCCTTGATGACAAGCTAAACGTGCTTGGTAAGGTTCCTGTGACAGAGCTTAGCAAGACTATCAGGTCCCTAAGCTCCGCTTACGCGATCGTCTTTGACGGGTCTGTGGATGCCGAGATAGTTGGCGCGGCTGAGACGGCGAATGTTCAGCATATCCTTGCTATGGACACGAAAGTGAATCCAAAGCAGGTGAGAGTCAATATCATGGTCGCTGAATAAACGGATTTCTTCTTTTTTATTATTTATTTATCAAGAATGATAGCTTCATCGCTAAGAAAAATACAAAAAAATAGAAAAAGGCTCTATTCTAGTTCCGCTATCGCTTTCTCGTTCCTTGTGATCTTCGCGGCCCTTCGCAATGACTCGATATAGACAGGTGTCTGGACTTCGGCTTTCTTGTTCATCAGATATGTCTTTATCTGTGATCTTGTCTCATTGAAGGTGAGCTGTCTTGCTTTGCTCTTGGCTGTCAAGTAGATCACGTGGTATCCAAACTGCGTCTTTACAGGCGCACTCGACACTTTTCCTACACTCATAGCGAATGCGGCGTTCTCGAATTCAGGCACCATCTGATCTTTGCCAAAAAGTCCAAGGTCTCCACCTTGTATCTTTGCGCCGGTGTCGATGGAGTATTTGTCGCTTAGTTCCTTGAATTTGGTAGAGAGATTCTTCGCGGCATTGAGCTCTTTGATGATTGACTTAGCGAGTTCCAGGCTTGTGTTGTCGACGAGTATATGGCTTGCCCTGACCTCTTCTTTCTTGTAGAAGAGTTGTGGGCTTTGGGTATAGAACTCTTGAGCCTCTTCATCTGTCACAGAGGGGAGCTTGCTCAAGACCTCTTTTTCAAGGAGTTTATTCAATAATACATATCTTCGTGCCTGGTTCAAGGCTTCCTCTTTGGTGATGCCTTGTTTTTGCGCTTCTTGGTAGAACACTTCTTCAGCCAGTCCGCTTGCCGCTAGTCTTTCCTTGATGAATCTGTTTGTCTCATCATCGCTGGCGGTCATCCCTAATTTCGTTATCTCATGGGAATACAAGAGATTATCAATTGTGATATTGAGGTATTCATTAACACTTACCTGCTCCTTTTGGACAGATGGCATGGATTCATACTCCTTTAGCAGTGTGGTCTTGGTGATCTTTTCACCATCCACTGTAGCAAGTGTGTTCTGGTTGATGTTATTCATCCGTACTGCGAGCACCACAAGTAATGCAAAGACGATGATTCCAGCTATGATCCCGATCCATTTTTTGCTTAATTTCAGTTCTACTTCTGTCGATTCCTTATTCGACTCATGTTCCTTATTCTTTTTTGCCATGATTTTCACCTTTTACATGGCGATTCCTATCTCGTATAAAAAGCTTATTCATCCCTTTTATTGCCCCAAAACAATTATAACCCCATAAATGCCTTTTTTCTTATGGTCTACACCATCATTTTGGGCAGGTCCGAAAAGGATAGGGACAAGTTTGGCACTAGAGGCTGCGTCCTCTTAGCCAAGCAATATGTCAAGATGGGCCCTGTCACGAGTCTCGCAAATCCAGTCTATTTGGATGTCACGAATTCTCACGTTGTCTTTGTCTGTGGTAAAAGGGGAGGAGGTAAATCATATACTCTGGGAGTGATAGCGGAGGGACTCTCTGATCTTCCGCCAGAGATCAAGGAGAATATCAGCATCGTCATTCTAGATACGATGGGCATCTACTGGACTATGAAATACCCCAACAAACAAGACGAATCCTTATTGGATGAATGGCAGATCAAGCCCCATGGTCTGGATGTCGTTATCTTCACTCCTGCTGGTTACTATCAAAAATACAAGGAGGAAGGCATCCCCACAGATTTCCCTTTCACGATAAAGCCAAGCGAGCTTTCTCCGGAAGATTGGTTTCTTAGTTTCGAGATAGATTCCTCTTCTCCATTAGGTGTCTTGATTGAACGTATTGTCCTTCAATTGAAAGACCAGGAGGTGGACTATGACCTTGACGATCTGATCAAAGCCCTCCAAGAGGACACCAGATCCGATAAGGTCGTGAGGGATGCCGCCGAGAACCGTTTTCTTGCTGCAAAAAGGTGGGGAGTCTTTAGCAAAGACGGCACTCCCATGTCGACTTTGGCGGCTGGCGGCCAAGTGACTATCCTGGACTTATCCGCTTATGCCACTATGCCAGGTGGCTGGAAGATCAAGGCGCTTGTTATGGGTATCATAGCCAACCGTATGTTCATCGAGCGTATGAAAGCGAGGAAACTTGAGGAATATGATCTTGTGAGGGCGCAGACTCACTTCCTCACGGAGAAAAAAGAGGAGAAGAAACCTATGCCTCTTGTCTGGCTTGTCATTGATGAAGCTCATGAGTTCCTCCCTAATGACCATAAGACAGCCGCAAGCGATGCGCTTATCACTATCTTGAGGGAAGGTCGTCAGCCGGGAGTGTCATTAGTGATGGCGACTCAACAACCAGGGAAGATCCACACGGATGTGATGACACAATCAGACATCCTCTTATCGCACAGGATCACGGCGAAACTAGATACTGAGGCCTTGGGGAATCTTATGCAGTCCTACTTGAGGAGCGGTCTTGATACTGAACTCAACATCCTTCCACGAGAGTCCGGCGCGGCGATCGCAGTGGATGACACTAATGAGCGTCTCTATCCAATGCGTGTCCGTCCAAGATTCACCTGGCACGGTGGCAGCGCTCCGACTGCGATGACAGAGAAGAGGGAACTCTAAAACTTACAAGACGTGATATCCGTTGAGCTGAAACGCATGCATGTATTCTCGAAGGCGTCTCCCAAAGTCATTGGGGTCTTCGCTTTTTATCCATTCGAGGGCATCTTTGACTATGTCCTCATATAGTATGAGCTCTTGTAGTGTGGCATCCCCCTGGACTATTGACAGATAATCTTCTAATGTGTTCTTGAGCGTGACTTTTGTGAGTTGGAATTCTGGGTCAGCTATTTTCTGGGTGATATCCTCTTGACACCGCTCTAGCGTGGGCAGTGGCAGAAGCGAACGGGTGGTATAGTCACAATCGAATATCCGTTGATACATGCTGTTCATTCCGGCCATCGCCCTTCCATAAAGTTTGACGGCTGATCTTGATTGAGTGCGCATAGTGGGTAAGCTTGCCATTCCCGGATGGGAATATTTATCATATAAAAAGATGAGTGCCTGAAAAAAAAGAAATAATCTTAGAATAATCTAGTTTGTATACTTCTTTGGCGGCGTCAATTGGTCGTCCAAGACGCTATTGAAGGCCATATCTGTGAAGTCATATTTGTATTTGTCTTTTCCAGGCTCTTCGACTTGCACGCGTAACGGCATCCCATAGGTCTCATCTAGCCATTGGGTGTACTTTACACCTTTCTTCTCATACTCGACTTTCTTGGTTGATCGGTCATCAATCATTTCACTGCCGACAACCTGGCCGTATTCGATGTCCTTTAGCCACTGATAGGGCATTTTGATCATCACATTGTTATAATCCACCGCAAATGCCTGTCCTTGAGTCCTGCATCTCATATCGACGCTAAGGCAGAATGCCTGTGTCTTCTTAGTGGAGGTGTCGATGTAGACATTATCGTAGTAGTCAGAATGTCTCTGCACATTCACGCTATAGCCTAGGACGTGGACTTTGTTGCCTTTGACAAAGTATCTATCGCGTGCCAGATTGTCTGGTGGAGGGGCATAATAGAACTCATATGATTTTATCTTCGCGTCAGCAAGTCCTATGATCTTCCTTAGCGCCGCGCTGATGTTTTTTACCGCAGGTTCCGTTGTGACCGTAGGCGCGATTGGCGCGATCATATCGGCTCCAGAAGAGGGAGGGAGAGAAGGAGAGGTATTGACAGCGGTATTGCCTCCTGCGCATCCCATCATCAATGCCAAGATCAATATTATGACAGATTTTTTCATCGTTTCACCTCACATGGACGACATAGTCGTCTGTGACTGCGTTTATTGACATATATCGAAATTCGTACTTGGTCTGATTTCCTCTTTTTTCTTCTATCACACGCAGAGGCAATCCGGAGTATTCGTCAAGCCACAATGTCCTTGACACCCCATCTTTCTCATAGTATACTTCCTTGCTGGGTCTGTCGAATATCTTCTCCGATCCTCTTATTTCGCCATTAGGGATCTCCATCAACCATTGGTAGGGTGTCTTTATCAGGAAATCGGCGTAAGACAGATCAAAGACTGCGGAAGTGTTCCTACATCGCCCAGGCACGGTGCCTTCACAGTATCCTACGGCGGTCTTGCTTGTTGTGTCTACATAGACTGTGTCATAATACGTGTCTGTCCTATACGCTCGGAGGTTATACAATGAAATCCGAAATCTGTTCCCTTTGATATAATAGTGGTCACGAGCGAGATTGTCTGGCGGGGGGGCGTAGACAAAATCATAGCTTTTCACTTTCTTCCCTGGCAAAGCCATCATCGTCTTTAATTCTTCTGAATCAGTGGGTGTATACTGCTCTGTGGCCGGAGTGGGTGAGATTGGTGTTTCACTGGACTTCACTTGTGGCTCGGGCTTAGGTGTGGGTTTAGGGACTGGTGCAGGGGCTGGTGTGATTAATGTCGGTTTGATCTCTGGAACGGTCTTTGGCTCTTCAGTTGGTGTTATCGGAGGAAGGGGATTGATCTTTGGCGGTTCTGCTTTTGGCGTTTCGACTGCGGGTTGTGCAGGCGAAGGCGCCTCAACAATTTGTGCCTCAACCGTTGTGTTCTTGACCGGTTCATCAGGTTCTTCGCACGCGCTGACAGCTAGCAAGATTATGCATAATAGTATAGCGATTATCTTTCTCATTTGAGGTGGTGTCCAGTTCGCCTATTTATGTCTAGCGGCGAAGTTGTGCGTCCGGATTTGCGCGTCGCATGGATATCATGCTAGCGATAAACATCAATACGAATATGAGCATGAACGTGAAACCCCATGTGGCGCCGTCGAAGGGTACGCTTCCTGTGGAGGTCTGGATACCCGTCTTTGGGAACACCAAGTATGCGCTTATGATGAATCCAAGCATGCTAATAGCCATAAAAGTCGAGTTTATCGGTGCTACATTGCGCAATGCCATGAAGTAAATAAGAAAAAATTGCTATTTAAATGTTACTTGAAAAATAACCCGATGAATTTCTCAAGGACGCTAGCTTGTTTGACAGGCCCTTCCTTTGATTCCCTCGTGGACTCATTTGGTGAATGGGATATCTCTTCGGCTACATCCGCTCCTGTTTCGCCATCTAGGATCTTTTGGAGTTGGGTCTTTCTTCGCGGTTTGCTGTCCGGGGGGATCACAGGGTTTATCCGTGAACGGACTGTTTTGCCGCGATGTTTGGATGATCTTCCATAATCAGCCATATCGTTCTTACGGTCAGTTTTTTTGACTGGTTCTTGGGCGTCTGTTT
>CAYHWL010000010.1:0-20829 GCA_964359785.1 uncultured Methanosarcinales archaeon
ATAAGCTTCCGCCGGTATGGTATGAGATAGTCCTTGAGCCTCATCTTCTAGAAAGAGTGGTCGGAGCCAAAGAGGATATCGTGGTGGAGCCTATCAAACTCGCCGAGCCGCTCATGCTTAACGTCAATTGCGCGGCCACAGTTGGTGTTGTCAAAGAGCTCTCCAAAAAAGGTATTGTCTGCACACTCAAACTTCCAATCGCAGCCGCCAAAGGTTCCAGGGTGACCATCTCAAGGCGTGTAGGAAACCGTTTCAGATTGATCGGTTATGGAATATTAAAAGAATAAAAAAGTCTAAACCTTCTCGATCCTTCCATCGTCAAGTCGATGCGCGCTCTCCGCTATCATCATGGCGCCTGAATTATCGAACTTGACAACACCCACAGCTCCCAAAAATGAAGGCATATCAACCGCACGTCTCTTGACATCCTCCGCTCCAGCCAATTCAACAAGCGCGTATGTCGCGTCATAAGTTGGGTACGATGCCAAGTCAAGTATCGGTCCTCTTCCCTTCATTGATTTGAACTTCGAGAGGAACGCACTACTCTTCTCATTTGAAGGCGCGTCCCAGAAAGCGAACACACTGCCGTTTGCGGCCCCTTTGCTCGCTTTCTGGAGAGACGGGCTTGTGATCGTCCCGGTGGTATAGAACCTACCTGCAAACCCAAGGTCGCGTGCTTGTCTCATCGCGATCCCTGTCTCATCGTAGCCAAGCAAGACGATTGAGTCGACTCCTGCATCCATCATCTTTGAGATGCTTCCTTTGAAGTCTGCTGTGCCTGCGTCATACGCTTCGCTTATCGCCGCACCATGTATCTCTTCAAATGTCTTCTTGACAAGCGGCATGAACATATCGCTGTCGAAGTAGAGCACACCAATTTTCCCTTGTGTCTGTTCTGCCAAGACCCGCGCGATGCTCTCTGACTCTGTGGCAAGGCAAATCACATTTGCAGAGCTTGCGACAATCGCTTTGTTGCAGTCAAGTGGATCTATCACGATCACCCCATCCGCTTCCGCCTGTTTTGCGATGGCGAACACGCCGCTATAGCTAGAGGCGATAAGCATCTTGACTCCGTCGCCATAGACCAGTTTGTTGTACGCTGATAGGGTTTTCGAAGCGTCATATTGGTCGTCTTCGACTAACAATTCGACATTCTGACCATTGGCATTCATCTCATCAACTGCTATCTGCGCCGCGGTGACACTGTCCACCCCAAGCACTGCGCTTGGTCCTGTGAGCGGGCCTATCCATCCTATATTCAAAGCTTGATTTGACTGGCAGCCAAAGAGCACTGCCAGCACGATCCCAATCATCACTATTCTTGCCGTTTTCATTGTTCACCTCAAAAGTATCCACTTCATAGTAGTGGTAATACCGACGCAACTATATAAACAAGAGTGTCCTTATCCAGGACTACTTTAGAAAGAATTATAAATACCCCCGTCTAAAACACACCATGGACCTAAAAGATCTTGAGAAGATAGGCCTCACTGAGGGTGAGAGAAAGGTCTATCAAGCACTCCTAAGTCTAGGGGAATGCACAAAGACTGCCCTGGTGAGAGAGTCGAAGATCCCCCCATCCAACCTTTATGATATCACAAACCGTCTCATACAGAAGGGTTTGATCAGCAAAGTCGACAAGAATGGCGTCGCCCATTTTAGTCCAGCATCCCCAAATAGGATCCTCGACTTCCTCAAAAACAAGAAGGAGGAGATCAATAAAGAGGAATCGCTCGTGAAAGCACTCCTTCCGACGCTCCTTGCCCAGTTCAAAGACCAGAAGAAAGGTGTGGGAGTCGAGGTCTTTGTCGGCTGGCAGGGATTCAAGACAGTCTTCGAAGATTTGTTGGAAGAATGCGGCAAAGACGACCAGAATTACATCTTTGGCGCAAGCGTTGGCGCAGATGAGTCAAAGTCAGACCAGTTCTTCCTCAAATACTCCAAAATGAGGGAGAAGAAAGGCATCAAGACCAACATCATCTTCAACAAGGATGTCCTAAAGAGGAAAGACCGCATCGATTTCTTCCTCGACAGCAAAAGCTGTCATGTCAGATTCCTTGACCAATCAACACCTTCAGAGATTCTCCTCTATAAGGATACTTGTTGTATTATCATATTGATAGACGATCCACTAGTAATCCGCATCAGATCCAAAGAGGTGAGGGATTCCTTCCTCCAATACTTCAACATACTCTGGCAAATGGCAAAGGAGGCCTAAGCATTCTCCCGCAGCCACAGGACCAATCGCTCCATAGCACGGCAGTCATCCTCATTGTAGTCCAATATCGCCTGTTTTGTCGAAACGTCGCCTTTTTTGAGCCATTCATCGTACCAAAATATGCTCTGCGCCCCTCCTGCTTTACTACTCCTCCAGGTGAAACCCACCGCTTTAGCGGCATCCTTGACGGAATAGGAATAAGTAGGGAATACCACAGTCTTTTTTATGACGCTAAACAAGTCGACCATCCCTTTTGTCAGCTTCTTGTATGTCTTGTCTGGACACCCGTACTTCGCCCGCAATCGTTTCAAGACCGTCTTCTCGTAATGATGATAATGTACTATACAGATATCCTCTTGAGCATCGATCCAGACCAAGAACTCCTTCCACATCTTCTCCTCATCCGACGGTTTGTCGGCGAAAAAACCATGGTATCTGCCAACCCCCCCTTCCACAGTGTACACGCCAAGCAAATAATCCACCCCAAGTGCGGTCTCTCCTTCGATGTCGAAATACAGCAGTTTCTTGTCTGTTGGAAGGACTGCTTTCCCAAACACGATTGGTTGATGAGAGACAAGCGACTCCGCCTGTCGTTTGAACTCCTGGAATGATGCATCCGTCATGCCGTCTGGACCCTTTGCGGCCTGTGCCAAACCTTTAAGGTGAGTGATCCCCATCTCAAAAAATGCTGTCTTATGCTCCCTCCCAAGACCGCTCACAAGCGAGATATCGCCAGTTGATTCCATCTCTGCCAGACACTCATTTCTCCATCCGCATTCTTTGCACATAGAGCAGAAGTGCGGCTGTTGCTTCTCTCCTGAATGTATCTTGTGTATATGCTCATATGCCAGATCAAACTCTTTTTTCAATTTGGATAAGGTTATCTCCTTTTGCGAGCCATCCCATAGTATCAGTCCAGCGACGATAGGTTCCTTCTCTTGGACGATCCCAAGCAGATGCGAATAGAATGCGACTTGCATCTGGTATTCTGGTTTTGCGCTGTGTCCACTTTTTATGTCCACAGCGTAATACTCATAAGCCCCAAACTTGCTACCTCCCTCGATACGGATTAGCAGGTCAGGCCTTCCCACATGATTCCCGTCAAGCAACACTCCTTGGAATATCACTTTTGCGCCCTCTTTCATGGCAGCAAGAGTTTTTAAGAACCCTTCATCATCTCGATGGTAATCAATCGATACAGCGTCAGGCATGCCTGCGATTATCTCCGCTTCATGCCGCACCCCTTCATCCACTTTATCCTGCATGAATTCAGAGAATGGCAGTTTCTTGCCATGGTCGCCATGGATATCAAGATATACTCTAGCAGGGCATTTGGCCAGGTTGTAGAAATGGGTGGCTGTGATATGTCGCATGGTCAGGAAAAACAGCCCAATCTTTATAAAAGTGGCTTGAGTATATAGTGTCATGGATACAGTGACAGATATCAAGCTAAGCAAGTACTTCCAGGTGACTGGCGACGCTCTTAAGAAGGTCAAGATTGCCAAGGAGACCAGGATAGACTGGGACGCCAAAGCTAAAGACTTCCTTGATATGGCGCAAAGGTATTATGATGATGCCCATTTCTTCGCGAAGAAAGGCGACCTTGTCACCGCATTCGCAGCGTTAAACTATGCCCATGGCTGGTTGGATGCGGGTGCGAGATTGGGCTTTTTTGATGTGGGGAAAGACAATGTCCTATTCACTGTCGACCCAGACTAGAAACCCTTTTATCCAAAAAAAAGTCACTTTTCTCCATGAAAGCCCGTCCTACTCCACTAAAGCCAAGCGCGGCATTAGACCTCATCGAGAAGATAGCTGTGATGAACTCCCGGCTGCTCCCGCTAAAAAAACGCCTAGTCCTAGTAGAGGATGCTAAAGAATTACCTTCTCCGCAGTTGAGGGCGAGTAAAGACCATCAGATGAGCAGAGAAATCGCCATGCTTCTAAAAGAGAACTATAATGGCATCCTAGTCGACATCGCAGACACCAACAGCATGGATCCCTGGATCGATGCTGGGCATCAGGCTTTGATGGTGCCAATCCGGGACAAGGCGCCGTTTCGTGTGAAGGATCTCATCGCCGGTGATATCATAATGTTCACCCGATCCCTCGATGGAGCCCAAAATGTCCTCCATAGGATCATCACTATTGACAAAGCTGGCATGGTCCTCACAAGAGGAGACAACACCCTCTATCTTGATGGCAGGACGCAAGACAAGGATATCAAGTATGTCTGCGTAGGGGTCCTCTATTAATACGGCCGATTCACAAAGGATATCGCCCGGACCAGACTGGGCGCCATGATGGCTTTTATTATCGAGAAGGATTTGACAGTGGCGTCTTCAAGGGAGCTGTGCAATTCCAATTCTTCTCTTGTCATCTGCAAAGATTCCAATTTTGACAGATGATAGTTGACCATACAATAGATGAGCATAAGCGAAGGGTTGGCTACTTTGTTGCCGATACCAATTGGTATGTGGTTCTCGTCTCTGATGACGCAAGATTCTGCTATCCCTATACTATCAAGGTCATCATCAAAGTACATTTTAGCCAATTCTTCAGCGCATTGCCCCCATGTATATTCTAGCCCCTTGCTGCCTTTGAATGCCACTTTGTGTTGATATTTCTCGCAAAAATGGAATATCTCCGGTCCAAATGCAATTGTGGCTAGCCTCTCTGGCCGATTACCATCAGCAAGAAGAACGAGTCCCATCGCGTATCCTGCCTCTTCTACCGGAAAACAGATATTGTTATTGGGCGTAGTGATAGGTGAGGTATAGATCTTACGCGCGTCAAGGCCAGGCGTGCAAGTCAAGAGGTTCCCAAGCGAATACTCTTTTTTGGAGCAGATCCATGACAGTTTGCTCATGTCCAGAACACGTTGATCCCCAGGATTGTCATTTTGGGATTTCTTGAAATTCTCGATGCGCATCTCCAATGTCTCATGGCTGTCCTTTAGCGTAGTCCATAAGGTGCTATTTAGCTCATCAAGATATTTTGTCGACCGGACGTCTTTTCCCACACTTCCATTTTGGGCGTATTGATGGGGTATATTTATGACCTGTAAGAAGGGTGTCGAATAGAGAAGATGCTGACCGCACACGTCGACAAGCTTATACCTCTCCGGTGGACTCCGTTGGGCCTGTCCCACTCTAATGCCCTCCGAATATCAGGTAGAATGTGTCGAAGAGCTCTTTGTCTGTCCCGACAGTGAAATAGTGTCCTCGTATGGATGTCGCTATCTGTTTGATCTTGCCGATGTGCCCTTCAAGCGCTCCTTGGTAGGTCTTTCGCAGGTATGGAGTGATGAATGTCCTCATGTTGGTTTTGGTCTCCGCGTCCACTAGTTTGAAATCTCCTTCCATAGTCAAGTTGAGCTCTTGCTCATCAAGCACTTGGATGAGGTAGATATCATGGTCTTTGAATCGCATGAGCGCGTTTTGTATCTGTTGTGTGGGATACAAGAAGTCCGAGATGATGATCACCATCGATCTGCTCTTGACCATCAGCTTATGGTACTGTGTGATGCAGTCCTCGAAGTTAGTGACGCTCTCGCTTCTTTTGTTCACAAGATAATCCACAGCGGCGCCTAGTTGGCCGCGTCCTTTGCGTGGTTTGAATGTCTCGATTTTCTCGGCGAATGTGCTTAATATGAATCGCTCGTTGTTCTTCATAGCCATGTAACAAAAGCCAAGGCCTATCATGGCGGCGTATTCGCTTTTCTTGGTCTTGCGGCCGTAGTTCATCGATCCGCTGTAATCGACTAGGATATGCACTGTCAGGTTTCTCTCTTCCTCAAAACGTTTGATGTATAATTTGTCTGTGCGCGCGAATACCTTCCAATCTATCTTACGGAAATCATCGCCTGCGGCGTACGGCGCGAAATCCTTGAGCACAAGTCCTTGTCCCACACAGGCGGACTGGCGTTCCCCTTGGTAGGCGGAGTTCACTTTGCGTGACATTATCAGTTCTAGCCGATCCAACTGTTTTAGGAACGTGGTGTCTATGGCCATTATTCCTTCAGAGTATCCCCTATATTTAAAGTGTTATGGAGCATGATTCCACGGGTCTTGGTCTAGAACATGGTCCCAAGTAGCATATCAGAATATGCCCGTACAATATTGTTTCCGCCATACACCGTGACAAGGAATATGATATATGCCGCCATGATATATGTCACAAAAAGGAATAGTATCGTTATCCACTTATACGTTCTTCCTCTAGCGTTATCATACCCTGCCAGCAATGGGATGGTGATGCAGCTAAAGACAAGAACACTAACAATAAACGCGCAATCTATCCCTCCCCAGTTGATGCAGCGTGATGAGTCCATGCCAAGGATAGGCAGGACGATGAGTAAGGGGATGGCCAGCAGCCATTTGGCCCAAAGCAGTTCATCAGTTGATTTCGTGTATAAGAGCGTGGCTAAAGCAAGCGCGATGGCCAGCCCAGGTATAAGCCCAAAAAAATAGAGTAGATTGAGTGGATGTGCAAGGAACTGGGTCCCTGCCAATCGGGGATACACCTGGAATATACCTACAAGATATACTGCTATCAAACTGACACAGATGTAGATGACGCTCTTAAGACTCTTAGATCCTTTAGACTCCTCTTGGTTCTCTCTGCTCATTTCAACAGCGCTTTGATAGCGTCATCTGTGGTCATGCCTTTTCTTTCCGCTTCAAAGTTGAGTATTATCCTGTGACGCAATACTGGATATGCCAAAGCATTGATATCTTCTTTTGACACATACTTGCGGCCGTCCATCAAGGCGCGTGCTTTCGAGGCGAGGATCAGTCCGATGGACGCTCGTGGCGATGCTCCGTACTCGATCAGATCCTTCTTGGTCCTGGTCTTAGTGACCAATTCTACGACATAGCGTTTGAGGTCATTAGAGACTGGCACTTGCCTGGTCAATTTCTGCAGCTGCAGTATAGAGTCCTTCTTTATGACTGGTTTTAGCGCTGGAGGTCTTTGATCCTCGGCGTATCTTGTCACTATCTCAACCTCATCCTCGAATTTTGGATAGCCTACTAATATCTTGAGCAGGAAACGGTCAGATTGCGCCTCTGGGAGAGGATAAGTCCCTTCTTGTTCGATCGGGTTTTGTGTCGCAAGGACAAAAAATGGTCTATCTAATTCAAAAGTCTTGTTGCCTACTGTGACTTGTTTTTCCTGCATCGCCTCAAGCAGGGCGGATTGTGTCTTAGGCGTCGCTCGGTTGATCTCATCAGCAAGGACAATATTCGCGAAGATTGGTCCTGGCTGGAATTTGAAGCTTCTTTTGCCGTCGCTTTCTTCGATGATATATGTCCCTGTGATGTCTGATGGCATCAGGTCAGGTGTGTTTTGGATGCGTGAGAATTTGAGATCCATAAGCTGTGCCATGGTTCGCACAGTGAGTGTCTTGGCTAGTCCTGGGTAAGACTCGATCAAAGCGTTTGAGTCGCATAGGATGGCGACCATTGTCTGTTCAAGAAGCTCATTTTGCCCTACGACAACCTTCTCCATCTCCTTGAATAGGTATTCGAAGGTTTTCTTGACATTCTCCATCACTACCATGGAGCTTTAGCATCCCTGTTCCGATATAAAAGCCTTGCTAATTAGGACAGAGCGTCTATTCTCCATTCCGCACAAACTCAAGTATCTCAAGCGCTCCGGAGACTACCCTTCAAGGAAATCAAACCTATATTAACAAGTTAATACTACTATATTAACGTGATAATATAACGGGAAATAATCGATTCTCTTATCGGTAAAATCCACTACTTGAACACTAACAGCGCATACAAGCTAATCCTCATCTCCAGATCAGGATTCACACAAAACTGTCTTGAAAAGATCAAACAGATCAAGGGGATTGTTCTAGACCTCAAAGATATTACCTTATTGATGGATGATTAGATATTCTGCTTAGCCCCTAGAGAAGAAGATATCCAAAAAGCATAAAAAGGAACACACGTCACCGAGGGCTATGGTATCATACATCCAAGACTACAGGAGACGACTAGACAGCTTAACTGACGACCTTATATCAGGTGGATTCAAGGACACTCTAAAATATCTTGGCGCGCGTGTCCAGGTGATAACCTGCAAACAGCATAGACGCGGGAATTATAGATCAATCGAAGAGGAATATACCCCTCCATGCGATAGCGAGGCTCGTTGTCCTCCTTTCGCAGTGCATCTCAAGACCACACACGGCAAAGATGACCACACTATGGAATTTGACGAACAAAAAACACATCTAACAAAGGAGTATCTCAAGATTGCAGCAAAAAAGCACCAGTTCAACCCTATCATGACAGCTCCCCAGTTCGTCTGCGGAGGCATCTATGTGATCTGGCTTGATCTTGAGGATAGGCTAAGGCCTAGATGATCATCTGCCGATTCTCACCCCGCAAGAGAGTTAAAACTGCACATTAGTATTAAGTGATAACCTGATTCACTTCCCCGATCCGCTTATAGCCGAGAAGTACTTCTTCACTATCTCTTTTTGTTCGCGTGGGATCTTCTCATCAAATGAGCTATCAGTGGTCGCTTCTATCTGCAATGGCGTCTCGCTCCGATCAAAATCCTTGGGTTTGGCTTCTTTGATGTCATCCAAATTGATCTCAGAGAGTATAGGATTTATCTGCATCATGAAATCACGGTTCCCCAGTTCTGCGATGCTTTCATTGCCAAATATGTCGCCGCCCCCAGTGATATTCTCTGTGGAGGCCAGATTCTGCATCTGGTCTGGACGTGTCACCTCTTTTTGGCTAAATCCCTTGAGTACATTCTTATAGTCTAAGAATTGCACATTGAGTGAAGCGAGTATCAGCACCAAAAACGCGATAGCGGCGATGCTCATGACTTCGCGCCATAATTTCTTGTAGGGGATGAACATTGATACTTTGATATTCCTCATCTTGGACAGCACATCCAGATGCAATAATTGCACTATCTCGTTGTCCATGTGGATGTTGTCAGCGCTTGTGGATAATTGCTCTTTCAACTCCGGCACTGCCGCTTCGACATTCGAGAGTTTTATGGCTCGTATCTTCTTTGTCAGATGGTACGCGAAGTAGAACAAGGAGATGACCAGGCCAAGCCGCCAGTCTATAGTCAAAAGCATGCAGACTAGATAGGTGACAAAGAAGAACAGTAGGGTGTCAAGGATGCTTTCAGCCAGCGCTATCTGTGTCAAGACTTCTCTTATCTCTCTTACAGCTAAGATGATCTTTTCCATATTTATGGTGTCCCCGAACGGGCCGCGTTGCAGCTAGCTAATTGGCTCGTCAGGCTGTTTATGGAGGATAATCTTTCCCGGGCCAGGGAGAGTGCGCCTCGCAGGTCATTTTGCAGTCCTGTGACCTGCGTATTTAGTTGTTGTATCTGCGCCTCATCGAAATTCAGGCGGTTCCTAGCCTCAACAAGATCATTTTGCGTTGAAGCCAGATTATCAAGCGCATTCTTCTTCTCGACAGTCAATCTATCATTTTGTTGTTGCACTGTCTCTTTTTCATTGCGCACATCTGAATATTTTTGCGTGAAACTGGCTTCCCTTTCGGCCTTGAGCTTCAATTCGGCTTTCACGGACTCAAGCAGTTTTATCTTGCTAGTCAAGTCGTCTTCGACTTCTTTTAGTTTGTTCACTTTGTCCAGATACTTGCTATTGACCGAATTTATCTGTGATGTGCTAAATAAAGCAAGTCCGACCAAGAACACAGCGCATAGTACTATCAGGAACAGCAATAGGATATTCGCGTTCTTAGTTATATATGCCATGACTATACCCTCTCATCCGACTTATTTAAGCCTTATGTAGTATCAAACTCTCCGTCTTCCCTTGGCAAGCTTCCTGACTGCTATCTCAAGGAGTAGTATGACCATGCAGGCGATCACAAACGGCCAGCGGTAGAACACTTTTCTTATCTCTGTGCGTTTGCTTCTGCTCTTGACCTCTTTGACTATCTTGTCCAGCTCTTCTGGTCCGTACATGTTGCCGCCAGTGCCATAGACCGTCTTTTCAAGGGCTTCGCTCACTCCCAGATCAGCGTATTCATCCGCATAGTTCACGGCGAATGTCGCGTCTACGAGTTTGTTGAATCCGATGGTTGTAGGATATATAGTGGCCCTATAGAGCCCATCTGGTGTCTTGAAGAATGATACGCCTTCGGATTTTGGCGGCTCGGTCGATTTCACGACTACTTTGGTTGGAGCATTCACACGTGTGTCTTCCACATCGATGAAGGTCTCGCTTGTCCTGTCTGGGTCTCCTATCGCCCAGTTCATCATCCTTGTGATGACTTGTGAATTCGCTTTGCTCAAGACCTCACCGGCATATTGTGAGCCGTCATCAGTTGTCCATGCGACTATCCTTCCAAGGCCGTATCTCCAAGCTGTCATGAGGGGATCGCCTACTTGTGTGGTGAATAGCTGACTTCCTGTTGTTTTTGGCACCACTATATTATAGCCAGTCACGATAGCTGACGGCGGGTCGATGTCTTCTGTGATGAAATGGTTGCCATCCATGATGCTCAACGTATAACGCCTCGCGTTTGGGTCTTCTGGTTTGCCAAACAATATCCTTACACGATCTAACTGGTCAGCACGGAAGTATATCCCATTGCCTATGGCGGCCACTTTTTGCATGATGAAATCATTTGTCTGCGGACCCACCCCGACCGCGTAGATCTTGACTCCCAATTGAGAGCCAAGAGTGGCCACCTTGAATGTCTCGTCAGGCAATTGTGTGATCCCATCAGAGATTATTATGATGTTCTTGCTTCCCTCTGCGGGTTTGAGTATCTCAAGAGCCTTGAATATAGCTTGGCCCATCATGGTTCCTCCGCCATGAGACAGTCTCTTCACTTTGTCCAGATAACCGACCTTCTCCGAAATATAGGAGAGCGGTTCAAGCTCATAGCTTTGTGTGTTCCATGCGATTATCGCCAGTTTGTTCTCTGGTTTCATATCGGATATAATGGAGAGCGCCTGCGCCTTTTCGACATCCACTGATGCCGCTCCGCCTGCTACCCGTTGACCTTGTGAACCGGAGATATCTATCATGACCACGATATTTGTGTCTCCTTCTTTCTTGCCAGGCTCCGCGACATACACTGGGAGCATCTCTTCGAATCGGCTGTCTTTGTATCCGCCCTTCTCAAATGAGTTGTCTCCGCCAATGACAACCACCCCGTTTCCCTCGGCAGAAAAGTCGATTAATTTGTCGATATCTTGTTCTGTGACATCTTTGACATTCAGATTATTGACGACCACCGCATGGAAATCCGAAAGGTCGCTTGGCAGTGCGTCTCCCTTGGTCATCTCGTATGTCTGGCTAAGGAGTGTGTACATAGGCGAATCTGTTTTGCTGAAGAAGAACACTTTTGGTTTCTTCACTACTTTTATGGATTTGTAGAATATGTTATTCTGCTCGAAATAATCTCCTTCCGCTTCGACTTTGGCGATGAGTGTGTGGTATCCAGGCCCAAGTTTTTGGTTCACACCAACAGTGTCTCCTGTGACCATCTGATCTAGCACGACTGCGTTATCTATCGCGACCTGCACCTTGACCGCTCCTATCTCGCCCACCCGTCCGAGATGGATAGTGAATTTATTGTCCACGTCTTCTAATGTCTTGGTAGGTCCACTGACCCATACCCTGGCGTCTTTGTGCGCGGGTGTCAAGCGTATCGCTGATATGCTGGTGTTTAGCTTCGCGGCATATAGGGCCACATCCCCCAAATCAGCCCCAAAGTTGTTGTTTCCGTCGCTGATTAACAGGATATTCCCGTTTTGTTGGAGATTTGTTAGCACTGCGTCCCCTATCGCGCTTTGTTCCCTATTGCCTACTGATTTTGTCTCTGTGCGTATCCCTTTGGATAGTTCCGCGGCTAATTTTGTCGGCATGGTCTGGTCGAATAGAGCAAAGGACGTTGAGTTGTCTATCAGGATATGCAGATATGGGTCTCCTTCGACGATTGTGTCTCGCTCAGCATATGGGCTTGCGAGTGCGATTAGAACTAACAGGATCAGGAGTGATCTGGTCATCAGCATGAACCATCGTAGTCTCTTGCGGGAGGCCGCCGCTTTTGATTCTGCCTCTTCGCCAGTCCATTTCACCCAATCTGTGAAAAGTATCAGGAAAGTAAGGCCAATTAGGGGGATCAACAAGAATAGCACCCAAGGGTAGAGCAGGTAGTCGTTTGGTGCTGTATAGAATTGTGTTAGGTCCATCATAGATCCCCTCTTAATTTGATATAAGCTAGTTCAAGGAATAGGAACGCTCCTGCGATGGCGATCAAAGGCAGTTCCCAGTTGAATTCTCTCTCTTCGCTCACTGGTTTTAGTTCGATTGGTTTTGCGGCGCTCTCTCCAAGGATCTTCTCTGGGTTTATGGCGCTTTCTTTTTCATTGAGAATATTAGCGACGATCTTTCTGCCTTTCACATCATATACGCCTGCCTCATCTAGGAGCATGGCGCTTGTCTGCACGGTTTTGCTTGGCGTCTTGACCGTCATCATGTCCTCAAGTATCAACGTCTCCCCTGTCCTCATGTTGAGGTTCTTTATGCTCTCCTCGTTCACCAGGAAGCCCAGTAGTTTTGACCAGAAGATAGGGTAATTTGGATGCACCTTGAAATCGCTTTGTTTCTCTTGTATCCCATACCAGACCAATTTTCCTGCGCCGTACTGCTGGTATGTGATGATGCTGTTGTTCTTGCCGTCGCTAAGTATCGTGATGGCTCCAGGGATGGGTGATGCGTTGTAGTATTGGTCCATGCCTCCAAAGTCGATGTTCTTGGTGAAGGAGTTGACCTGTTCGATGTTTGTCGCTGTGCGGTTCGACATGCCTTTCAGATTCACCGGGAGTATTCCCTTGAAATCTATTCCCAGATATCCCGGGCTTGCGGCCACGACAGCCGCTTTTCCGCTTTTCACTTTGTTTAATATCTCTTCATAAGTGCCAGGCAGGACGTTCTTTGCTATTATGTCATGTATGACATAGACGTCATAGTCCCCTTTTGGCACGATAGGCGGCGCGGTGACATCTATCTGCGCTTCCGGCAATGATTTCAACGCGTTGGACAAGAAGATGCTTGCGTTGTTTGTGATAAGTTGTATCTTGATCGGTTTTTTCTCTGGTGCGCTGATATACGCGATATCGTCCGCGTCCAAGTCATCGCTGTTGTCCATCGTGATCTTGGTCACTTTTTGCGGCGTCTTGAAGGAGTACGTCTCTGTTCCAAGCGCGGGGATCGTGATATCCTTGGAGGAGTCTCCGATATGGAGTTTTATGTTTTGAGGGTCTTTCTCGTAATTGTGGACAAACACTGTCGTGGTCTCTTCATCCAGATCGATATTTGTGATAGCGATATTTCTCTTGTGGCTCATACTGGCCGTGTCGATCATGTCCACTATCTTGCTTTGCCCCACAAGCGCGGCTCTGGCTGTGTTTGGTTCGATGCCGTCTGTGTTGATGAAATCAGATATCACGGCCACCCTTCCTTCGCGGTTGGCGAGGGTCTCTCCGGCGAGGATCATCGCGTCGCCTATCGCGCTTGGCGTGTCGCTTGGCCGTAGTTGATTGAGCGCGGATGCCGCGTCTTGTGATATCGCGTCACGGATGAGGATTGTTGGTGTATTCTTGGCCAAGATGATGGTATTTGAGCTTCCTAGTGCTTGTATCGCGGCGTCTACGCCGATCTGGAATCTTGATTTGGCGCCTTCCAAGGTCTTTGATGACGCGCTCACATCTAATACGATGACTGTGTTTTGGCTTGTCACGTCATGCTGGTATTTGTGGTAAGGTTCCATCAGATTTAACGCGAGCAAGCATAACAAAAGCAGATGCACTAAAAAGAGCCAGTCTTTGCTTATTCTGCGCAGGAATGAGTGCTGTCTTGGATTGTCATGTGTGGTCAGGAAGAACATGAGCGAAGGTATTTCGACTTGTTGTGGACGCGGCCTTATCAAGTATATGATGATAAGTGGTATCAGTGAGAGGAATCCGTAGACTCCCCATTGCATGTTTCCAAACAGCACCTGTTCTATACCAAAAGCCATCGTCGGTGAAAGCACAACTAGAGTTTATATAGTTTGTTAAACACTAATACCCCTGACCGTTTTGTCCCACTCTTATAGCCTCCACTCCCATTTTCTATTAATTCCACGCTCACCTATATAGTGTAACATGGCAAAAACGTCACAATATCAAACCACGCTGGATTCGTCCGGCTACAACCCAAGCAATGCTTGGATAGAATCCATCTACATGATGGAACCAGAAAGGCCTATCTTGAAACTCCCAAACCAACCAGAAGAGGAGGCCCAAAAAGACGACCTCTATATTCTTGCTACCTCCTATAAGGGAAAGTACCAGAAAGCTTCAAAACAAGACTATGATCCGATGAACAAAAAGATCCCTATCAAATCAAAGCCCGTGGAGATCCCAAGAAGGCCTATCCATCCAAGACAAGGCCTAGAAAACCTCTTAGGGAAAACCAAGATGATGCCAAGACAAGGCATCCAGACAAGCGATTATCGCGACCACATGCTTGTCAAATCATCCTATGAGAATTTCAAGACCACACAAGTCGGCCAGGATCTTCTCAAGAAAGTTGGAGATACCAAAGTGGATGGTTATGGGATGCTTGATCTTGGAGAAGGAGCCATAGCGGCTACGATCTACCAATCAGATGGCAAGAAGTTCCTCGCATGGAACTCCAGGTACAAGCATATGCTTGAGAATCCGCAGGCAAACGAGTCACATCTAAAGACTTATCTTGAGGCGATGGCGCATGAGCATATCCACCTGACTGGTGATAAGAGCGAGACTAGCACTTATACCAGGACGGCGGATTTCTACAAAGGGCAAGCCAAGCAGAGCCCAAACTCCTTATACGGCCAGCTCTACGAGTCCATCGCAAAAGATTCCTATCATAAAGCAGGAATATTTGGCGAAGGAGGTCCAGGCTACGCGAGCAGCGGCAGCGGAAAGTCATTAGGTGATTTGATAGGCAGTAGAAGCGGCCCAGGATACTCACAACCAGGAAGCATGTCAGGTCACAGCCTTCCCGGAGCCTTGTCAAGCGCTCCCCCAAGTTACGCAGGAGCGCCTTCTTACAATTAGGTGAAACAAATGAAAAACACAAAAGATACAGCAAAAGATGGGCCAAGACCCGAATATGACAACGTTCGTCCACAGCCAGGAGATTATCCGAAACCAGATGCACAAAGCTCTCCCAGAGATGGGCATAAGGATTTTTCTGGTTGGATCGGTGAATCCTACAGCGCTAAGCCAAACGAAGAAAGTCCCCTCGAGACAGAGCTAAGGAAGCTCCCAGGCGGAGACGCTTTCAAGTTGATATTTGGATTCTATGAAAGAGCAGGCCGCAATCCTATGACTGGTCCAGCGATGGAATATCTTGTCCAGTCCATGAAAGGTCAGATCAAGGACCCAGAAGTACGAAACTCTCTCTACAAATTAGTGGGTCTAGCATACATCGATTCAAGTAAAGGTATGGAAGGTCTATCCTATGGTGCAAGACAAAGTCTTGGCGAGGATTACTTGAAAATGGCGGGATCCAGTTACGAGAAAAAGCCAGTGCGCCCCTAAACAGCTCTGCTTTCCCCTTCTTCTTTTGTTATTTTTATCACATGATCCACGAAGCTCTCTATCTTTTGCTCATGGCTCACTAGGATGATCTGCGCCAGGCCCAGCTCATGCAAAACGTCCCGTACCTTATCGAGTTGCTCCGAACTAAATCCATCTGTCGGCTCATCCAGTATCAATAAGTCCTTAGTCTTTATGCTCTCGACCACATCATTAATCACCTTATTGAGCGCAAGTCGATAGGCAAGCGCGCAGCTGGTCTTTTCCCCTCCTGAAAGAAACTCGATTGGTGTGTCAAAACCTTGTTGTGTCATCTGCGGTGTGAAGGTCTCATCTAATCTGGAGGTTATCCCCGAATCTTCAAGCAGTGCGTCCAGCCATTGCACGAACCTGTCATTGAATTCAGTATAGATCGTCCTCATGACGTGCGACTCGATATTGCCCATCAAGGGCACAAAGTTGTCTTCTATCCATGAGACCTGTGTCTGTATAGTCAATGCCTTCGAATTCTCTTCTTGGCATTTCAACAATTCCAGATCAAGTGATCTCATCCTATCATGGAGAGAATTCAGTTCAGCATTCAGTTTCCCATGTACGATCGCAAGCGCCCTCTCCTTTCCGACGGCCTCATCTCGTCTGATCTTCGCCTCTTTATGCCTCTCTTCTATATCCCCCATATCAAAGATGGCTTTTGCCACGCTGGTTTTCTCTACCATCGCGCTTTCGATGGCCATTCCATAGCTCACAATCTCATGTCCAAGCCGATTCTGCCGGGTCACTAACTCCATCCTATGTGAGTGTTGTGCCGATGATGCCATCATGGTCTTGTCAAGATCGTTTGCCTGCTTGATCCCATCTATTATCTCTGCCAACTTGTTGGACAATTCCCCGAATCTTCCTTCAAGTAGGCCTATCTGTTCATGGTGTATCACCATAGCCTGTTCATGGTCGCTTGCGATGGCCTGTTTGTGCTCGTTTTGCACCATCTGGAGACAAGTTGGGCAGTTCTGTATCGATCCTATCTTCTTGATGATATCTTCGGCGCGTGTGATATGTGCCCGATGTGTCCCGATGTTCTCTTTTGTCCGCAGCTGTTCAGTCTGGAACTCCACTGATTGTTTTGTCAAGTCTTGTATCCTTTTCTTGATATCTTGATGGGCAGCCGTATCATATTCCACAGCCGTTCCTTGGACCAGTTGTGACGCTACACCATCCAGTTCCGTCTGCGTTCGTATCTTGTTTTGTGTCTGCATCCTAATCAAATTATCCAAGAGGATCATCTTATTTTTGTGCGATAGGAGCACCCGATTCTGTTCTTCAAGCGTATTTGCCTGTGCGTTTAGTATTCCGACAGCTTCCTGCGCGGCGGCCAGATCAGGTCGTATCCTGTCTAACTCAACGCCTTTGCCGCTGTATTCTTTCTCAAGTGTGACCTGTTGCAGTTTCTTGGTTTCCCAGTCTAATAAGAATCCCCTTATCCTGTCAAGATCCCTTTTCTTGGCAGTACTGATGACTTTAGCGTTCTCTTGCACGCGTTTGTACTTGTCCATGTTAAAGACTGTGCGTAGTGTGGCGAGCCGTGCTTCCGGTTCTTCAAACAGTATTTTTTTCATGTCCTCTTGCGGGGTGTAGACTGTATACCTATAGATCAAGCCCTTGCTCTTAGCAAGTAGCGCAGCCGGATACCCAAGCAATTCCAATACTTTGCTCTTCAACTCAACAGCAGAGCATGGCTGGCACATGCCATCTATTGTGATGCTTCCAGCCTCTTGCGAGACAGTCTCTTTCCCGCGCCGGAGCGTCCTTTTGATCTTTATCTCTCTTCCAGAAAGCTCGACACAAAGTTCGACGCTCCCGTCTCTGCATCCATGCCGTAATAAGCCGTCTCCCGAGACCGCCCCTCGCACTACTCCAAATAACGCAAACTCAATCGCAGACAATACGCTCGACTTCCCAGACCCTATGTCACCAGATAACAGCACAATCCCGCGAGGAAAGACAATCGTAGCAGAACTATAGCTCCTAATATTCACCAAAGCGACAGATTTGAGTATCATGGATAGTGAGGAATCCCATCCATGTTTTATGCGTTGTGATTGACAGCTTCTCTAGACATCCCCACACTAAAACCAGGGTGCTTGCTGATGGTTATAGGAAGTTCTTCCAATTCATGTGGGACCACTGTCAGAGATGAAATGCTCATATCCAGATATCAAAGACTGTTCCAAGCAATACAAGGCCGACATGGAGCAAGCCTAAGATCATCGCGGTTACTGCAAGACGATTATGATACCTTGCAAATCTAGTCCTTGCGAGCATCACAATGTCTGATGCGTAGAAAAACACGAAGGTCAATACACCAAACCAGACCACAAGTGTTTGGCCTAGGATAGTTATCATATCACGACCAATGTCCCATTCATGGCTCTATGGCCCGGACCACAAGGGACATTACAATACCAAGGGAATGACCCTGTCTTATTGGCGACAAACTCTACGCCATCAGTGCCCTTAACCCCAAAATCGGGAATTCTCATCCCATGGGGAGTATCAAGATTATCGATAACTATCTTTACACGTTCCCCCTTATTCACTGTGATTGTCATAGGATCATAACCAAACTGAAATGCTCTCACTTTGATCTCTTTGGCTGATAAGTCTTCCACGGCATTCCCGGTGATATTCTCCTTTGAACAACCCACTATCAATAGAAGAATTACTACCAATGAAGCATACATGATTTTTTTCATCAAAATCTCTGTTTAGCCAGGGGTATTTAACATTTATGGATTGACCCCCTGATGTTTTCTCATGACGCATGGATATCTCCCGTCTTCCATATACCCAGCGATGATCTCCCTCACCCTAGATTCAGACAATTCCTGTATCCTCCCATCTCCTTCTTTATTGCCAACTTTAAAGGCGCACTCCAGAGCATGATTGGAGCATTCTAGCGCAGCTAGGCAAAGATGCGCGTGTCACTTCAGTGGATATCTCAAAATTTGTGGATCTTAGTCCAGACGCCATAGCGCAAAGGATCAGAAAGCTCGAGCGTTCGGGGGTGATCAAGCACTACAATCTGTTTCCAAACGAGTCGAAATATCCATTTTTGCACTACAAAGTCCTCATTGGGTTTAGGAACACATCCCAAGAGAGAGAACGATCATTGATAGAGTATTGCCGGTTAGACCCCAATATTGTATACATCGTTAAGTCGTTAGGGCCCTGGGAGTGCGAGATCGATATGGAAGTAGAGACAGCAGAGCGCTTCAGGGAGGTGATGATGGACATCAAGACGCAGTTCCATGACATCTTGAAGGACTATTCCATTTTACATACCTACCAAGCGCACAAATACAACTTCTGTCCAAGCGTGCAGCAATAGAAAGGCGACTCCCCCCTACTCCACCTTACGCACTTCCCCTCTTATCATCGTCATCGCTACTCTTCCAGGGAATGTCATGCCTTCGAATGGCGACCATCCGCATCTGGTCTTTAGCATCGACCTATCAACGGTAGTGGACCGTTTCATATCAAGGACAGTGAGTGATCCTTGATATCCTTCTGTTATCTGTCCAAATTTCAGGGGAGAGAATTGGTTGAAGAACGTTCCCGGATTATAGGCGGTCACGCGAGCGACGTCTTGCGGAGAGAATCCTTGTTCGCCAATCAACCAAGCGGCCACCAGTCCATAGGTGTCAAGCTGTGGTGTCCCGGAGGTCCCGTCAAGACAGCTTCTCCGTCTGCATTCAGCTGGGTCGGTCCTTAATAGATCAAAGTAAGTCTGTTCACGCGATCCAGGAGTGTCTCCAAAATTCTTGAATTTCTCATCAAGTGTGTGTGGTGCGTGGTCTGTGGCTAGATAGTCGATGATTCCGCTCCGTAGTCCTTCGATGAGCGCTTCTCTGTGTTCCTTGGATTGCAATGCTGGATTCATCTGCATATACGGCCACCGCTCTGGTGCCTTCTTCAGCATATCTTCATCCACAAGCAGATGCAAAGGAGACACCTCCATAGTGGTATAGGGCATCCCGTGGTTTAACATCTTGCCTCGGTGTTTTTTTATCATCTCAAGACTCTCTCCACCAGTCGACCAATGGCATAGTTTTGCGGAGATCTTATACTCCTCCACCATTTCAAGCACATACTTCAGTGCGGTCGTCACACATTCCACCGGCCTTCGGGTACTGTGCGTATCCCGTCCCTTGTTAGCCATCAAGACATCATAATCCTCGACATGGAAGCTCACGCACTTGCCAAAGTAATCCTTCAGTGGAAAAGCCATTTGATCTGGGCTCTTGAAGAATAGATCCCCGACAGATGGGCCGACGTAGACCTTATACGGGACATTTGCGAGCAATGGATTGGTCTGTGGTCCAATACCTGCATAATTCAAGAACGTTACTGGCAGATCCTTATGTTTATCCTTGTGCCACAAAAGCCGCTCAAGAGTGACTAAAGGAGATGTTGTGTTAGGCATCGCCGCACAAGCCACCACTCCCCCATTGATGGCGGCATCACTCGCAGTCAAGTAAGTCTCTTTGTGATTTTGTTTTCCTGTCTCATCCTCTCGAGCATGCACGTGGACATCCACCATCCCTGGAAATATCAGCTGGCCTCGCCCAAATACAAGATCCGGTGTTCCCAAAGCCCGTGTGCGCCCGATACGGCTGATAAGTCCACTCTCCTTATCTATCTCTATTTGTCCCAGGAAGATCGCGTCATGGTTGACAAATGTCCCTTCGATTATTATGGAAACCATCTTAACGTCCCTGTAGAATAGATTCATACACTTTTGCGAATGGCAGATAAGACATCACTTCCATCATACCCGTGTACCATTCGCGTAATACCACAGTATCGCCTAGTTCCCTGCTTTTCAATAAGTGTTCATGCGTCCGTATGCCTCCAACATGGATCAACTTCAGAGGAGAATTTTGTCTCTTGATCTCAAGAGCCGCATCTTTTATGGACCAATACGCGAATTCTCGTATCGGTTCCCCGCTCAC
>CAYHWL010000011.1:0-20547 GCA_964359785.1 uncultured Methanosarcinales archaeon
ACGGAGTGGTCTAGCCAGTCCTTTAAAAGTGTAAACCAGTTTCGGAATCATACACAATAAATTTATAATAACCCCCTTATCCCAAGATTAAGATGACTGACCCAAACAAACTAGTAAACCCACCTGCCAAGGAACCATCTAAAGAGCATAACCGACCTATGCCTACACACCTGCAAGGATTGGTCTGGAAGACAGTCATCCTCCTGCTCATCCTATTTGTTGGAATGGACGCAGCTAATATGTACCAATCACATACACTAGCACTCCAGACAGGACAGAATGTGACTGAACTCTCCGCGCGAATAGCAAGCGCTGAATCAAATATCGTGGAGCTTGAGGCATTGCTCGTGCAAAGCGCATTGTTCCACACGACACAATTCAACCCGGATAAGAGGATCGCGCTAGTACGAGCACTCTCTAATCCGGAGAACGGATATGAGGCGCGGGCAAAGAAAATACTGGCCGTGAATTCATCTGACGACCGTAGACTTGGCCTGATACGAAATGATTTCATGACAGGATTCTTGAGCGCAAGACCCGAAGCGTCACCAAAACAGGAGACGCTCGCTAACCTGTTTGACGCGCTTGATGACGCGGTGAAAGAGAAATACCTAAATGAGCAAATGAGAGATGCGCTTGAGATCAAAGAATCTGAAAACTTTGATGCCGCGCGCCGAAACCTCAAACTAGCTTTATGGACATTATTTGCGATAGCTATCTTGCTGGTCACTTGGCCCAGGATTTGAGCATATTGTAGTCCACGTTTCCACAGATCCATCTTCCCGTCTTTTTATTTAGAAGGAACGGAGTGCCGCCGCAGAAACCCTTATCGCAGTCCCGTAGGAGTTTTGCGTTATCCGGATTGTGCCAAGACTCAAGACGGAGGACTTTGATGCTCAACTCATCTTCGAGCTTGGCGATCAAGGGGAGCATGGCGTCGCTGTGCTCGCACTCCCTACCGTAGAAGAGCAATAGATGGGACATGGCTTAATCCATAGAAAAATCAGTATATAAGAATTACCTTAATCCTCTAGAAGAGACAACAATGACTCCCGAGTACGCCCCGCACTGCGGTGGATCACCCCATGACCTCCATATCTTGCCACAAACGCTTCTACAAATTCTTTATTATCATCTACAAAGGCGACATTTTCTGCACTGCCAACCTTAGAAGTGAATCTCCCGTCACGCTGGATACATTCCACACCCTGCATCTCAAAATGCAGAAGGATCGCGTCGAAAAAATAAGGATCTGGCTTCACCGCGCTATAATCACAGGAAAGAAAAACGTTTGGTTTGAAAAGGCCATATAGACCCCGTTCTTCAAACAATACCGCATGAGGGCGGATGGTATCCGAGAGAAGACCTATCTTGATACCCTTCGCCTTGAGGAGATTGACCACCAACACCATGTGAGGATCAAGACAGGATATACCCTCATATGATGCCAACAGATGAGGGCGAATATCATCTACCTTGATGCCTGTCTCTTGCGCGAATCCCCCACTGAACTCCTCAATGCACTGCCCTAACATCAACGTATGCATGAGGCGATGGACAGTCTTTAGGTAATCGATCGGGTTTTGCTTGACACTACCTAGGCTCCTGGCATAAAGGCTCATCGCGGAATAGAGGTTATACAGACGCCTTGTAGGGACGAACACGCCGCCCATGTCAAAAATCACTGCCTCTAGGTTTGGCATTCTCTGATGTATCGGAGGATGGCTTAAAAAGCTGGACACAAAAATCCGCCAGACAACCCACGCCAACATTTAAAAACGGGCCAAGCGTCCCTCACGACATCAGCCCTGTGGTCTAGCGGCTATGACGCCACCCTCACATGGTGGAGGTCAAGGGTTCAAATCCCTTCAGGGCTATGCGAAACGAGCAGTGGAATCTCTAACCAACTTTTTTATATCCCTTCTATTTATTGGGTCTTATGGCAGAAACCGAAGAACAGAAGTTCGCGCTGTTGATAACACGGACAATAGACAAGACGACACAAAAGACGCAATTATCCATGCAGACAAAAGGCGAGGGGATATCGCTTGCAGAAGCCGCTATCATCCTTGAAGGATGGTCAAAGAAAGTGAAAAAAGAGCTGCAAAAGCCATTCACGGACAATATGCAGTTTGGCGCAAGCGACTCAAACCCTGGCGACAAAATCTGATTTCTTACCCGCGATCGCCGCCAAGTCACCATGCTCGCCAATGCCCACAAGAGTGACAAGATCAAGTGTCCTTGTGATCCTCAAAAGCTCCTCAAAGACGCTTGTGAAAAGGAAAAGCAGGTCATCAGTGGCCATGGGCTCCTTGTAAAAAAGCTCATCTAGTCCGGATATCACAAGCACTTTGGAATTCTGATGCTTTATCGAAGCCTCTAGACGGAGGGTCAGATCCTTTAGCTCAATAGCGGAGAGCGGCCTTGCCACCATGATATTACGGACATCGATGGAAGTGGCCTTATGATATTCCTCGTTTAGGAACGCCGCATTGAACGTATCGCCCGCGTCGATCAGTGTCACCTTCGTGCCAGCCTGCAAACGCACGGCAAGCGAGATCAGCAAGGATGAGACCGTGCGCCGGTCGCCTTGGAGGGCAATCAGGCGACCAGCATCCCGGCCAATCACATCCACTAGGAGGTCTTGTCTCATAACACAAACTTCCCATTTTGAGTTTAAATAGAAGGCGCACGGATGTCTAGTGCGACTAGTGCGAAAACTACTTGTAGTCCGTCAGTCTACGGTCGCCTACTGGACGGACCACACTGGTGTTGCCTTGATTGCCAAGATTGATCTTCTCCACTACAACAAAACTGTTCTGCTCTAACTTGTCTATCTTCCTTGTGAAAGTCTTATAGGCGCTACAACCTCCGGCGGCCTGATAAATCTTGAAAAGATCGCCAATGCGCTCATCAGGCTTTGATTTTATCACCGAGAGGATCTTCTTGGAATCATCATCAAGATCAGAGATATCCTTTATCGTGAAATCCGCAAGCTTGGCCAATGCAGTCGTCGCGTGCTCTGGAAGGATGGACTTTGAGGATCGTGCCTCTGCGGATAGACCCGCTTCGCGGAGAAGATAAAGGCCGCTCCTTAGGTCCTTGTTTTCGAAAGTCCTTGCGCTGATTAACTTAAGAGCATCCTGGGTGAACACCCCCTTTAGAAAGGCGTAACCCGCGCGTTGGTCGAGGATCTCGTGGACCTCCGCTTCCTTATAAGGAGCGAACTCAATCATATCCGGCGTGAGTCTTGAGCGGATACGATTATCCACCTCACCAAGCCACTCCCGGAAATTGGTCACCAAGAGAATAGATTTCTTAGGCGCGGACTCCAGGAGAAAATAGAGGAAATCATGGTCTTCGGCCTTGTCGATCTCATCAAAAGCGAACACTATAGTCTTCTGCTGGAAGAGGCCTTCCAAGACGCTCATCAGTTCATTCACCTTCTTGTTCACAGTGAACATAAAACCAAGCTCATGGCAGACTTCAGTCAAAACCTTGTATGTCGTGTTCTTCTGCCAGCAATTCATATAGATGATATGGATACGATCAGTGGTATCTTCCAAGTCCCTCAAGACCCACCTCACAGCCGCAGTCTTACCAATACCCGGCGGACCAGTGATGCAGAGATTACGGCCTTGACGATCCTCAAAAAGAGGTTTGATCGCGCTTGCGATATAGAACTGCTGACCCTCCCTAAAGGGGAGAAGTTTTGGGACGAAATCGAAATCCAGAGCAGATTCATCGGCGAAAAGAGTCTCGCCAGAACGAAGCATGTTATCAAAGAGTCCCATGACGACAAAGAGGCAGCGGCTTGTTTTTAATTGTTTGTTTTAGGGAAAAAGACGAAAAAGAAAAAATCAGGGCTTATTGGGAGTCAGGAACTAAAGATCTCTCCAGTTCCCCGTAGAGCTCCTCAACAGATTCTCGTGACGCACCAGCAATAGTACCACAACAGTAAGCCCAATAAGCGCCCTCCCTACTTCTCCTGCCTTTAGGGACAAACCAGCCATCATGCGTACTCAACGCAACAGTGGTCTGATACTTATCAAAATGATATACTATAAGGTTCTGTCCTGTTCTAACAAGCTCAAACTTTTCCACCTGACATCCACCAAGAGCGTCCACTTTATCTACAATTTCCCTCCGATTAAGGCTGTAGACCTCCTCCAATGTGCCATGTCTGCCTGACCTGCCAAATTCAAATTGTTTTTTGTAGACCATAACAATAGGAGGTAAAGATCTATTGTTATATGTTGCGGTAGTGACGCTGTGCAAGTGCACAATGTTTTTATATAGAGAGGATGGGGAAGAGAGCATGGACAAGAAATATGCCATCTTATTCGTATTGATACTCATATTGATAGCCGCATGCGCAAGACCGCCAGCACTAAAAGCAGTGAACAAGACAAAAGCCAAAAATCTGACGAATGTTAGCGTATCGACTATCCTAAATGAGACGCTAAATCAGACCCAAAATGAAACGGTGAACACCATCAATACAACCGTTCTATCCAATGAGAGCCAATTCGAAACTATACTAAATCAGACTGAAGAGACAACGCCGGCTACAGAAGAACAAAACGAGTCCATCCCATTGCCAGACAGAGTAGACATCCACACCTATAGTTTTGTCGGCGGAAACAAGTCAGATATCAGCGCCACATTTGGCGGCAAGACAAAAAAATACACGATCAATGAGGGCGACAAAGACGCCTTGATCTACGAGATCAGCAAAAAAGAAGGAAAATCGCTCAAGATAGTCCGAGCCGCAGCCTATTTCGATTGACAGCCATACCTTAAACCCTCACAACAAAAAGCGATCACAAACGCGATTGCCTCCGTAGGAGATGAATCGATAAACCCCGAAACGATCCCGCTCATAGTAGAAAAACAAGATGGATTCATAAGAGGGGTCGGATGCATCCTTGAGAAGAATGTGCTTCGCGTGCAACTCCAAAACGACAGGGAGACTGATATCAAGCTATATCGTGATGTGAGACCAAGGATCAAAGGCGCACTCGCGATAACACTTAGCACCAGAGTCCTAGCCGGATTATACTGCGACGGAAAAGATGTCATCAAAGCAGGAGGATCGCTTGACTGCGTAAAGAGCGGAGTCATGTTCATCCGCACACGCCAAAAAGTAGGCATCAATGAGAACGCCACAACAGACGCGAAAGTAAAAGACCTGCTCGTCGCATATGAACCAGGATACTTCGAAAAAGTCGAATTCGACTGCTCGCCAGGACTCAAAGTAGTCCCAAAAATCCAGACCAATGCAAGCGTCAACCGCACATACGTCGCGGTGAACGACACAAACCACTCGTAGGCACAGGAACCCTTTTATAGGATATGAGAATGGATGCCTTTTATGATAGACCTAAAACTCATCAGGGAAAACCCAGACTTTGTCAGGAAGAACTACGAGAAAAGACAAGATGAGAAACTGATTATATCGCTAGACAAAATCCAAGAGACCGACAGACGATGGCGAGCCGCCAAATATGAACTGGACCAACTCATCTCACAAAAAAACAACATCAGCGCAGACATAAACCGGCTGCGCAAAGAAGGCAAAGATATCAACGCAAAACTAGCCGAGATGAAGAGCCTGCCCTCAAAAGTAGTAGAGAAACAAAAAGAGGAAGCCGAACTGCACACAGAACTCACACGCGGCCTGATGCGGCTGCCAAACCTGCTAGATGAAAGCGTGCCATACGGGAAAGATGGAACACAAAACCCAGTCGTGCGGACCGTAGGAAAAGCGACCAAGCCAAAACACGAGCTATTGCCACACGCAGAATTCGCAGAGAAACTGGGAATCGCCGACTTTGAGAGAAGCGCAAAGATCAGCGGAGGAGGACATTATTTCTTATTAGGCGACCTTGCCCTGCTCAACCAGGCACTGATCAGATACGCCGTGGAGAGCCTTGTGGAAAAAGATTACCTCTTCGTTGAACCCCCGCTCATGCTCAAAAGAGAGGCATATGAAGGCGTGACTGACCTCTCTGATTTCGAGAATGTGATGTACAAAATAGAAGGGGAAGACCAATACCTCATCGCCACAAGCGAACACCCATTGTGCGCCATGTGGAAGGATGATGTCATAGAAGAGAGCAAACTACCGATTCGACTCGTAGGATTATCACCATGTTTTCGCAAAGAGATAGGCGCGCACGGAATCGACGAACGAGGACTGTTCCGAAGGCACATGTTCTTCAAGGTAGAACAGGTCATAATCTGCAAACCGGAAGACTCACAAAAACTGCACGAAGAGCTAATCGCGAACTCCGAAGAGCTATTCAAAGGCCTAGGGATACCATACCATGTCATAAATATATGTACTGGAGACATAGGGACAGTCGCGGCAAAAAAATATGACATCGAAGCATGGATGCCAAGGACACAAGAGTACAAGGAAGTGGTGTCGGGGAGCAACTGCACGGATTATCAAGCACGCAGACTAAATATAAGATACGGAAAAGAAGGCGGCAAAAAAGAGCTATGCCACACGCTAAACTGCACAGGCATCGCCACATCACGCGCACTTGTCGCGATACTTGAGAATCACCAGCAAAGCGACGGGACTCTACTCGTACCCGAAGCATTGCAAAAATACATGGGAAAGAAAAAAAGGATAGGCCCGTGAGCATGGAAAAAATACCTGACATCGTGTATCTTGCCGTGGGCATATTCGTGGCGATAGTATCAAAGTGGAGCGGAAAACTGGAGTTCTTCTTCTATGTCGGACTGGTGTTTGTCGCGATAGGAATATTTCGGATAGGAGCAAAATATGTGACAGGAAAAGAGCCTGGACGGATCATCCCATCAGTGGTCCACTGCCCAAAATGCCAGACGCCATGCTACACCTCAAGCAATTTCTGCCACATCTGCGGGAATAAACTAAAGACCTCTGAACAGCGAATTTATTGATTGGATGAGCCACTGCCAAAACGAAAGCTTCTCTTCTTTGATAATCTCGCTAGTCTCTTCCCAGGTGAATCTCGGAATTTGGGTCTTGGCGCTCAAAACCACCTCATCGCCAGGATTTTTTACTTGGCCTGGCTCAGACCTTAACTCCATCGAAAAATTCCTCTCACCATAGAAAAGCAGAGGATAAGTCATGATAGAGTCCTGTGGCTGAACCTCTTCAAGTGACACAGTGAAATTCATATGGACAGACTGGAACGGCCGCAAGACAACAGTCTGATTGTTTGGGCCCTTGATCAATAGCCCTTCTGTATCTGCGAGGAAGACTGTCGAAGTCTCATAACCTCCTTGAAGGTTCATCATGACCACATCCAAGACCTCATCCTTGCCAAAAACCAAAGTGTCCTGTGACAACCTGACATCAAGCCCTACCCTTGGAAGCCTATCTTGGCCCACTTCGAGGACATCAACACCAAAATCAAGGGGGGAAATTGACACATTGACACCTTGGCCGGTCCATTCAAGATGCAAAGCCGGAGTCCCACTATCGGCGGATTCCCTCAACTTGATATGAGACACGTCGACCCATCCATACTGGCCAAAGGTAGGATCGAAAGGGATCCAGCCAATATTTGGGAAATATACTTCTGCCCAACCATGAGGCTGCCAAGGGTCCACAAAAATCTCGTTGTCAGTATACGCCAATCCTGCCACAAACCTAGCAGGGATGCCTGCGCTGCGACATAACGCGATGAAAAGATTAGAGATATCATCACAGACTCCATCCCTTGAAAGGAGGATTCCGCTCGCGAGGTCTTTGGATCTCTTATTGATACTCGTTAAGTCATATCTGACTGTGTCATGCGCGAACTGCGCGAAACGTTGAACCACAAAATAGAGGTCATCTTGATCAGTAAAGAGGGTTCTCGCCCGCGTGAGGATCAGAGGATTTGCGCTATCGGCAAGGGCGCTTGGCTTTGTGTAGACAAGAATATCTGAAGGCAAGGCGATGGTGTCTATCGGAAAGACCACTTTGCTTGTGACTTGGGGAGACGCGGCCATACGCACCGTGCCATCCACCACAATCGGAGTTGACTGTCTTGGATGCATAATAAAATCAAGAGAGTCCTTGCCAAACGACCCTTTGGGCTCAGAAGAAATGGCAATGATCTTCTGCGGCCCATAGCTTATCGGGCGGACAAAAAGAGCAAGAGAGACATTGCTTAGGATATCACCTGGAGACAGATGGATATCTAGTGTGGTGTTAATGACCACATCTGCCAATAGAGACTCGGCCCTTTGATAGTCTGCACCTGCCGACGCCACAAGTATGAGGAACAAAATCAAGTATCTCATCAGACGATGCATCCTGAAGGGTTATTAAGAGTTATGCAACAATGGTCTTCCAATACATTTTTATAAGACTTACAAATCATCGACGTATATTGCTGGGGTCGCATAACCTGGTAGTGCGCCAGCCTGCTAAGCTGGTTCCCTTCGGGGTTTCCGAGTTCAAATCTCGGCTCCAGCGCTTTTTCTTTTCTTATGGACCGCACCTAGCAAAAATATATAAACCACAAATGGCCCACCAAAGCACATGAGAATCGAGACAATCATCATCATAACACTGATCGCAATGATGCTCGTGCTTACCGGCTGCGCAAGATCAAACGCACTCACCGGCAATGGTTCAGCAGAAACTGAAGACATAGAAGCAGACACTATAGGGGACAGTGCAACCTATACCCCTGAAACACCTGTTGATACCACCACAGAAGAGCCAATACCAGAAGTATTCACCAATGTGACAGAAGCACCAGTCTACTCCGATGTGGCAAACACCTGCAAAGAAGACAACAAAGGAGTAGTCCGAGTCTTTGACTCTACCGGAACCAAGAAAGTGTACAGGAACACATGCGCATCAGGACTGCTCACCAAACACAACTGCGTCAACAACACGCTTGTGGTGCAAAACACACGCTGCCCCATCGGATGCAAGACGACACCATATGGCGCAGTGTGCTTGGATGCGCCATTACCGGTGCATAAACCAGTCACTGGACCACCGCCTACCTCTGATTGAATATTTTTTATTTTATTATCTTGGTGCGAAAGAAAAAGAACAGCTCATCTGAATGAGTCTAGGACTTCCTCCTCCATGAAATGCATCTTGGCTGGAAAGATAAGACAATAAGGGGGCTTTCCAAAATCTTGGGTCTCAAGCTCGCTCACTTGGCCAGATCTTATGATTGTGTCAGGACAACCGAGCCTCGCGCAGACAACAATCTCTGATTTGGGGAGGAGAAGGACCTTGTGCTTGCGAGATTCCATAGTCTTTAGCTGGAGGATCGCCTCCCTGACTGTGAGGAACCTCTCGCCCTTGGGGTCAAGATCAAGAAGCATCAAAGTGTGGAAACCTTGGGAAAGATTCTGTTCTAGGACTTCATAGGGAGTGTCTATCTGACAGTCTTTTTGAGGGAACGGGATGCTCGCAGTCTTGCCAAACTTGTAGAGAGAAAGACCTGTGATACCAATAGCTGTGAGGACGCTTGCGTTATGGATGACATAGACTTGGACACCTGCTTTTTTGGCTCTTGAATAGAGATCAGAATGGGTCGTGGCAGAGAAGACATCGCCCACAATCAAGAAGGCTACATCCTTCGACTTCGCTTTTTCAACGATCTTATCGCCATCCTTCTCTACAGTGTCCCTTGCCGCTAGGACGAGCTTCTTTTGGTAGAATGACTCCAAAGTGGAGACTGGAACCTGCAAGATGTTTGTGTAATACTCTATATAGACTTCATCCGCCGCCTTGACCGCCTCAATACCCCTAATAGAGATATCTTTCTCGTCGCAAAGGCCGATGCCTATCAAATAGAGCGCCATAAAGAAGCTAAGAATGGGATGTTAATAAAATTGTGTGAAGATTTGGGCCAAGAAACAGGTGAAAAAGAAAAAATAGGGGGTGGGTTTCCCCACACCCCCCGCGTCTGCCTTCATCAGATACATTGGGGGTGGTAACAAGATGAAGGCAAGAAAACGCACCTTAAAAGACCAAAGGGGTGACAATAACTTGCGCTGCCAAAAGTTTAGTGGATAATCTCTATGCCGAGCTCCTCACTAATCTCTTGGAAACGTCCCTGTGCCTCTGCACGAGCACGATTAGGCAACGATCCACGAGCGCCTTCACGACCCAAGATCCATGGAGAGTGCACACCTGTGATTATGGTCATCACTGTGAGCTTACCTTTCATCTCCTCTTGGACACGGGCTCCCCAGATGACATTCGCGTCTTCATCCAATGACTCGGTGACAATCTCACCGACACGCTGGATCTCATCTAGGGTCATATCCGGACCACCACAAACGTGGATAAGAGCGCCGGTCGCGCCTTCATAATTGATCTCTAGAAGTGGGTTAGACAACGCACCACGGCAAGCCTCCTCGACACGATTGTTCGTGTCTGAAGAGCCGACACCAATAACAGCGACTCCGCCGTTCTTCATGATGGCCTTGACATCTGCATAGTCCAGATTGACAAGCGATGGCACAGCGATAGTCTCCACGATACCCTTGATCATGGTCGAGACAAGCTCGTTTGCCACAGCGAAAGCCTGCTGGATAGGCAAGTTACCTGCGATCTGCACCAGACGGTTGTTGTCGATGACAATAACTGTGTCCGCGACTTCCCTCAACTGCCTTAGTCCGTGCTCGGCCTTATCGACACGCGCACGTTCTATATTGAATGGCATCGTGACAGTGCCTATCACTATCGCGCCAGAATCCCTTGCGACCTGAGCGATAACATGGGCTGAACCAGTCCCGGTCCCTCCGCCCATACCAGCACATACGAATACCATGTCAGCATCTTTGAGTGACATCTTAAGTTCGTTCATAGACTCTTGGGCCGCTTCAGCTCCTTTCTCTGGGAATCCCCCACAGCCAAGACCACGCGT
The DNA here is from genome assembly GCA_964359785.1 of uncultured Methanosarcinales archaeon. Taxonomy (GTDB): domain Archaea; phylum Nanobdellota; class Nanobdellia; order Woesearchaeales; family JAGWAF01; genus JACQSU01. The sequence goes on from CAYHWL010000011.1 coordinate 10,890, forward strand.
GACCCCCTTACCAATGAGGAACTTCTTGTCAGCCTCACTGATCTTGAGATGCTGCTGGTCTGTGTTGCAAGCCAAAATCTCAGCGCCCTTGATGCCTTTCTTGAAAAGCCAAGAAACCATGTTGTTGCCGGCTCCACCAGAACCGATAACCTTTATGTTGGCCTGGCCAACATTCAACTCTTTCGCATCTTCGGTATTTCCCTTCCTCTCCACTATAAATTCCATGTTTATCCCCCCTTTTTTCAAGGTCCTCTTTGTTTTTTTGATCTTTTCGGATCGAATGATCGTGATTTTTATTATACTGTGGACTACCAAAATGTTTATATATTGGCATATCCCTGTATTTCTTCAAGAAGTGTTCGTGCCTCACTTGCGCCAACAAGTGTTGTACCGTCCGACGCCAATCGGAAAGTGAAATTGACCACCCAAAAACTTGTCCGCCAAGACTCGTTTTGGAAATTTCTATTATTTTATTCATTAAACACCTATTTAAACATATCTCCGATAAAATGTATATCTTGGAGTAGATAAATAGTATCTCTCGACGGTGACGAAATCACGACCGTACTTTCTGAAGAGAAACACAACGAAAAATCAGATAGTATTATCGCATTTAGGACAGACTTTTTCCTCACGGAAAAGCCGGGTCTTGCACTTCTTGCAATAGACAAAAGAAGAAATCGAAGATGTGTCTGGCATATGGATCACCTCTTGAGCTTCTCATGCGCCTTCTCAAAAAGTTTCATGCCCTTCTTGATCGCCTTGTCCACATGGAAAGAATAATGCTCCAAGACCCACGGGAAGTCCAATAGTCTTGCTCCAAAAGATTCTAAGAATACAACAGCGTCAATCTTATACTTCGCAGGCTCAATAGGCTTCTCATCAGCATAACCAATGGGCAAAACCGCCTGGATCCGATGAGATGGAGGAACATCAAGCAACGAGCCTAACTGATTCTCCTCAAAAGCGGAGACCCAACAGCTGGCAAGCCCAACCGCGTGAGCAGCAAGGAGCATATTTTGGACCGCCGCGGCAGCATTCTGCACCGAATAGACCTTCTCACCACGCTCACCATAATACAACTTAGTCTCATCAGAATCCGCGACCACAACAATATGAATAGGAGCATCAGCCACCCAATGCTGCTCAAGACAAGCCTGCGCAATCCTCCTGCGCTTATCCTCGTCCACAACCAAGATGAAACGCCACGTCTGCAGATTACCAGCGCTAGGAGCCAGCCTACCCGCATCCAGAATCTCACCCACCTTGCTCATCTCAACTGGAACATCAGAGAATCTCCTCACTGAACGCCTAGTCCTGATACATTCGAGCGCATCCATGTCCAAAATCAGAGTTAGGCATTATATAATGGTTTTGCCGTAAAGCATTAAATATGGCCCCAAATACCTGTCGATATGAAATACGCCCTACTCTGCGAATTCTATGATAGTGTAGGAAAAAATCCCAAGAGACTGGCAAAGACAAAAGCGCTCACTAACCTGCTTATCAAGACTCCATCAGAAGACTTCCAGCAGGTAATCTATCTAGTGCAAGGGAACGTGTTCCCAGGCTACTCCAAAGAAAAAATAGGAGTAGCCGACAGACTAATACTAAAAGCGCTTTCTCTGGCCACTGGAGCTAGCGAGATTGAACTTGAGAAATCATGGAAAACGACAGGAGACCTTGGGGAAGTAGCAAAGGTCACCATCACAAAAAAACGACAAGCCACGCTTTTTAGCACGCCGCTACTTGTCGAAAAAGTATTCTCCAATATCCGAAAGCTTGTCGAAACAGAAGGGGAAGGATCAGTGGACCGCAAGATGCAGCTCATATCGGAGCTTCTCACCAGCGCTGCACCAACCGAAGCGAAGTACGTCACACGCACCGTGCTTGGAGATCTACGCGTCGGTGTAGGGGAAGGGATAATACGAGACGCCATAGTGTGGGCCTACTTGTGGAATGACATACCCTACAATGAAGAGAAAGGGACATTGGATCTTGACGAAGAAGGAAGGAAAAAATATGATACCTACTGCCTTCTTGTGCAGAGCGCATACGATATACTAAACGATTTCGCGGAAGTGGCACTGCGGCTAAAGACCACAGGGGCCGAATCAATCAAAGACGTCCCGGTAGTCGTAGGTAAACCGCTTAAGGTAATGCTATACCAAAAAGCCGTCGACTCCAAAGACGCGATCGCGACTGTCGGACTTCCTTGCGCCTGCGAATACAAATATGACGGATTTCGACTTCAGATACACAAAGATGGAATGGTGGTCACACTATTCACACGAAGACTCGAGAACGTCACCAACCAATTTCCAGACGTCGTAAAGGCAGTGCTAGACAATGTGTCGTGCACGCGGTGTATACTCGACGCCGAAGCAGTGGGATACGATGTCGTGACTGGAAAATATATCGCATTCCAAAACATCTCCCAAAGGATACGACGCAAGTACGATATACAGGAAATCGCCACAAAATTTCCAGTCGAAGTGAACGTATTTGATGTGCTTTTCATCGAGAGACAAGGGCTGCTCGGCACGGATTTCATCGAGCGACGCAAGATACTTGAGAAAATAGTGCCACGGGTCGCCAGAGTGATAATGCCTTCACAGATCAAGATGGCAGGAACCGAAGAAGAGATGATGGCATTCTACTCCAAATCACTAGCCGCAGGAAATGAAGGGATAATGGCCAAGAATCTCACTGCGCCATACAAACCAGGATCACGCGTAGGATATGGAGTGAAGCTCAAACCAGTGATGGAAGGGCTGGACCTAGTGATTGTCGGAGCCGAATGGGGGGAAGGGAAAAGAGCAGGATGGCTGACATCTTTTACCATAGCTTGCCAAGATGAGGAAGGAGACATACTTGAGATCGGAAAATTAGGGACTGGAATCAAAGAAAAGGAAGAGGAAGGAGTGAGTTTTGAAGAATTGACAAACAAGATCAAGCCGCTTATACTACGAGAAGACGGAAGGGAAGTTACTATAAAGCCAGAAATAGTCATTGAAGTGCACTATGAAGAGATACAAAAAAGCCCCACCTACGCTAGCGGATACGCTCTACGGTTCCCACGATTTGTGCGAATAAGAGATGACAAACCAGTAGAAGAGATATCATCATTGCATCTTATCGACGCCTTGTATAACGCCCAGCGTGGACGGGACCAAAAGGGTAATAAGTGACAAGGAGCTTGAAGACATATGACAAAATGGAGCGTATACTCGGAATTTGAAGGCGAAAAACTCCGCAGAATGCATCAAGGAAGAGTGCGACGGCTAAGAGGATTACTACGCCTCTTCACGAAAGTGGGACTAACCGCAAATATGATAACAGTCACATCGCTCGTCTTAGGACTGCTATTTATCCCGACAATAATCTATTCATATCCACTTGCGATATTTGTGCTAGTCTTCCATTGTCTTCTGGACGGATTGGACGGCCCGCTTGCGACATACCAGAAGAAAGCCTCGAACCAAGGGATGCTACTTGATTTCACAGCTGATCTAGTCGGGATCTCATCTGTGATAATTGGACTTGCGATCACCGGCTATATGGATGCCATATTGGCCAGCGTATTCTTGGCACTCAACACAACAATACTGTTCTACAGCTTGATACAGACCATAATGGGAGTGAAACAGACATTCGGATTCAAACCAAGATGGTGGATATATGGAGCAGTGATAGGACTCTACGTCGTTGAAAGCGTGACTCACATCAAGATCAATGTGATCCCCGCATTCACACTGCTAAGCTGTGCGGTCATGGTCGTCTGCGGCACGTTCGACTTCCTGCGCATCTACCGTCACGCAAACCTTTAAAAGAGGCCGACGGTAACCGTTCTTTAGTGCCCTATTAGTCTAGTGGATAGGATACAACCCTGCGGAGGTTGTGACCCGAGTTCGAACCTCGGATAGGGCGTCGAGCGAAGCGAGACGACCTATCCGAGGTCAACAAAATATCAATTTTGTCACTACCTCGGAAGAGAGTATTACATTGAATCAGGGTTACATTTATATGAACAAAGAAGTGTGTTTTTACCTAGAGGTGCGAACATGACTGGACAAACAGAAGTGCAAATGCTGATTGCAGGACAAGAATCCCTCGAATGGTTCAATACACACATTGTCGCGATAAGAAGACAGTACAACAATAAATTTGTAGCCCTAGAAGATAAGCAGATTATAGACTTTGATTCTAATCTTGACACATTGATGGAACGCCTTCTGATGAAAAAAATCGATCTTTCTTCGGTCATGGTTGAGTTTATCAGCGAGATAAAGAAAGTACTATGAAAGACAGAATCCCCCTCCAAATCATCGATAATAGACTGACACTTGCGGCAGTCATAGACTGTGATAGCCTTCGAATCCATAAGAAATTGGTGCAATTTGTAGTCGATACAGGCAGCCAAGCATCATTTCTAAGCCCAAAAGAAGCACAAAGACTGCAAATCGCCCTCCAAGAGAAAAAACGGTCAGGAGAAGTTGAACTCGCAGGATCATTATTCCACCAAGTTGATTTACCAGAGACAAAGTTCACATTGTTATCCGACCACAGAACTCCTGTGGTTATCAAAGTGAAGATATCCGCATTAAGAACACCAAAAACTAAAGAAGAAAAGATTCTACAGGCCTCCACCTTGCCGTCTTTACTCGGGATAGACTTCTTGAGGCAGACAAAACTGTCCTTGCATGTCATTATGCATGAAGAAATGGCCTATCTGGAATGCGATGAGTGACCATTTAAACCCAACTTTGAAATAATAAGTTTATTGGAATAAGTATTCAAAAGCCAGTGTCGAATCTCGCAAGACCAAACTGACCTTTACGCTTGCCTTGCTTGGGGATATCGGGAGTCTTCTCTCCCACTTGCTCTTTGAGCGAAAGGGCGACTTTCAAGCCTACAAGCTGGCGGAGCATAGTCAAGTCGACGCGCTTGACATCTGCAATGGATTGGATCTTATTTGCGAAAAGCTTCCTTGCCCTGACACGACCGATGTTGCGGAACTTGACAAGAGGAACAAGCTCATCTTTGACACCATTCTTGAGACGAATCCTCGCGCGATTAATCTCGCTTAAGATCTTCTTGTCGGTGTTGAGGACCCGCCCCATCTCGATTAGACAACGAAAAAGCCACTGTGCGATATCCAGCTTATTTCTCGTCTCACCAGGACGCACATCATAAGTGTCCAACAAATACTGTTCGGTGTTCTCTTCCATCCAATCATGGAACATGCAAGCGGTCTTGACCGCATCAAGGAACTCCTCATAATCAGGATCATAAAGAGACGGCTCGCTAACAAGCAGATTAGGCATGTGCTCAAGGCTCTTTTGTGCAATAGTATCCCACTCCTTGGTCTTGACATGGAGAAGAGGGAACATCTCTTTTGTAGTGCAGATGAGATGCACGCAACCAAAAGGGGTCAAGGTGACCTCTCTTGCGCGGTCAAGAGACGTGACAAAACCGTGGGCAGTGAGGGGATCAAGATAGAGCTCGCTCACACGCATCCCCAGAGAAGTGGCTTTGTAGACCTCATTCCCAACCTCATCGGCAGACACAAAATCCGATGATCGCGGACCGCCCACTTTCTTCACAAAAAGCCACCCCTCCAGATTGGCCAATTGCTGTTCTAGGATATTCTGAAGCTCACCTAGGTCACGGTACTGGTGAGCCCAAAAAGTCTTCTTGAAAAAATTCATGATCTCCACTTTCGAAGAGACAAAATCACCCGCAAGAAGAGAGAGCAGATACATCCGGAGCGCCGGCTCCGCGGCAAGCTTCGAGTAGATCTCTTCGGGCGCGCCCAAAACATACCTCCTGTATATCTCGTCTTTCTCCGACTCTGATTTGGCGATACAGATGCCTTCCCCCACATTATCAAAACTCGGACGACCAGCACGACCGATCATCTGCTGATATTCCAATATGGGGATCGGGACCATACCATAATTGCCATCGAAACGCTTGAGATCCTTGATTATGCTACGATACGCCGGAAGATCGACGCCAGCGGCAAGAGTCGGTGTAGCACAGATTATGCGGATATTGCCATCACGGAAATTATCTTCTATCAACTCCCGCTGTCTTGGATGGAGACCAGAATGATGGAATGCCGTCCCGGCACGGATACATCCTGCAAGCCTTGCGCACTGATGAGTAGGCTGGCTCAAGACACCAAGAATCTTACGCGCAAGCTCATTTTGGGCCTCGTTGCCCTTCTTGATATACTTGGCGATATCCTCCGCTTGCTTCTCAGCAGACTTTTTCGTATTGACAAACACAAGAGCCTGTTTCTTCTTATCCAAAGTATCCGCAATAAGGTTGAGAAAACTATCCCTAGTCTTTTGAGCAATAAGCGCGGTCTCCATGAATGAGACTTGCGAGGACGCCTTTTAAAAGGTTTAGAAGGGGTGTCTAGTGCGAGAGCAAAACAGACTTTCTTATCAGAGCGCTAAATCGTGACATTTATAAATCACCTGCAAAATCTTCCTCGATATCCTGCCCCAGTAGCTCAGTCGGTAGAGCGTACCGCTGTTAACGGTAAGGTCGGCAGTTCGAGTCTGCCCTGGGGCGTCCTCATCGACAGAGAAAATCTATCGATGACCATTAGACCCCGTAGCTTAGTCTGGTGGAGTGCCCGACTGATAATCGGGTGGTCCGGAGTTCAAATCTCCGCGGGGTCATACCATGCCAGCAACGATTACGGAGTCCATCTATGACCTTGAACTAGCACGGGCAGTCGAAAAGATAAATGCCAAGAAAGCACAGACCGTCGGGATCCAATTGCCAGACGGACTAAAGATGTATGCCCAAGAAATCTGCGATGAACTTAATTCCAAAACTGGAGCGTGCGTCGTGATATGGGCTGGAAGTCATTTTGGAGCATGTGATATGGCAATGGACATGGATCGCATCGGAGTAGACCTCTTGATCGCATGGGGACACAGCGAATGGACCTACTGACTTATAGCACAGTGCTGCTACTTAGCGCCATGGGCCCCATAGGGGGCATGCTAGTCGGATATTATAGCCGAGAAGAACTAATAATCGAGATACGCTACATCCGAATCGGAGAAGCGCTTGTGCTTGGGACGATATTTGGGATGGTCCTTTTCACACGGATGCATGAGCCTAGCATGATCGCCGCATTGGTCAGCGCTGCGCTAATCGCAATCGCGCAATACCGGATCACCCAAGACATGATATGGTGGGGAGTGGGGGGGATCCTATTTGGGATATCTAGCGTCACACCTGAATTCACCTCCATCGCAAGCCTCATATTCATCTATGGGATACTATATGGATCCCGTCAATACCAATCTTGGAAAAAAATCGGAGCGACCTGCGTCTTGTATCTGACCGCAGGAATGATCATTCCAATCCTAGCAGGGAGCCTAACCATTTGATCAAAACATGACCAAGCGCGCAGACGAGAATCAATTCTAGAGAAAGGATCCAACCAGGAAAGTAAATAGGCGCGACAAAAAGAAGGGCGCCTAGGGTATAGTCGATCTGGTCGTAAGGAACCCAAGAACTGCCAGGAGATCTCCCCAATCTCCGTTTGATGAAACTTTTCGCCAAATCCCCAATGATAGCCCCAAGACCGATCACTGCACCTATGAGAAGACCGCTATTAGAGTCTACAAAAAGCCAATCTTTTGGGCTAAAAGAATACTGCAGGAATCCTATCAAAGCACCTGTGATGACAGCTAGAAAAAGCCCACGCCAAGTCTTGTTGCTGCCAAAGAGCGGATTACCCTTGAATGTCTTGCCGCCGTCAAGTGGAATCGCCAACCAGGGAAATATCGGCTTCCAGATGACGGGAGCCATATTGGCAAAATAAGCAGGGACAAGAAAATACGCAACCTTGAGCAGATCGACAAATACCATCATCATCCAACAATCACAAAAGCATTATAAACCTAACCCCTGCAAAAGAGGCGATGAACCTGGCAATCCACACCTTACTCATCGGCCTGTGCGCACATACAGCCTCATCGCTCCTCAAATGCAAGACGAACCGCAGTTGGAGGGCATATTTCACCGACGGCGGCAAACCCAGCGCACACAGCGCGGCAGTGAGCGGCATCGCTTGCGGGATCTATCTGATGGAAGGATTGACAAACACTTTTGTGCTAGCGCTCATATTCGCTTTAGTCACAATCCACGACGCGGTCCATGTGCGAGGGGAAGTCGGAAAACACGCACGGGCGCTCAACAGACTGGACAAGAAAAACCATCTGACCGAAAAAATCGGACACACATGGAAAGAAGCGGTAGAAGGAGTCATGCTTGGCATAGCAATCGCTGTCATCTACAAAATAATCTTCTTATGAATAGATATTGGGATCATCTTTTCTAAGCCTGACAAAGCAGTAGATGCCACCTGCGAAAAAGAATGCTAAAGAAACAAGAGCATAAGAATACCCCAAAGAGGACCCTGCGATGAACCCGAATATTATCGGACCCAGAACCCCGCTGAATTTATCAGAGAGCTCCTCAAAACCAAAATATTCGCCGACTTTTCGGCCGGGAGCAAGATCTAGCAGCAACGGCCTACGCGCAGTCCAAATAGCCCCCATACCCGCACCGCCAAGACATGCCCCGATCGTGAAGATAGAAGAATCATCAATTGAGTAAATCATCAAGATCAACGAGAGTATCCAGACCACGCCACTAGATATCATGACCTTCCTTGGACCATAATTATCGGATAATGGACCAGCCATAAACGCACCGATCGCCGCGGCGATCGCCAGCGCAGGGTAGACCCCAAAAAGAAACGCTGGAATACTCATGTGAACCTCCTGTCTCGCATATAACCCCAGAAAGATAATCGCCGCGCTAATCGCGTTAGAATAATAGAAACTGCCGCATAGGAGATACCAGACCTCCCTGTCCTTTGGAAGAGACACAGCAGTAGACGCCACTTCCTTGATCGTGGCTTGGACACTCAAAGAGAACACCCTTGTCTTCTCATGCCAAAAAACGACGAAGAGGGGGATTGAAAACACAAAGAAGAATGCCGCAGTGGCAAGGATAGCATATGTGACCCCCAAAGGAGATTCGAGGCCAATTTTTCCAGCCGCCAAGAAAACGACCAAGATAGACGCCAGCGTGCCAAAATAGCCCAGAGACACCCCTTGGCCGCTTGTCATGCCCCGATTCTTCTTGGATATATCAGGCAAAAAAGAGTTGTAGACCACAAGACAGGAATGATATGCGAAGTTGGCCACAAACCCACAGAAAACCGCGAACGCAAGACCAAAATAGGGAGTCAAAATCATGGAAACTATACACAGAAGAGTGAAGGAGAATAAGATCATGGTCTTACGCCCAGTGATATCACAAAAGACGCCTATCAGAGGAACAAGAAAACCTACAGCAAGCATCGAGAGGCCAAATGTCAGACCAACAACATATTCTGGTGCGCCAAAGAGCGCCTTGATAAGAAAAGGGAAGAAAACAGTCACATACATCGCAGAGAAAGCAGTATTCGCAAAATCGTACAACATCCATGCCCAGACACGCAGTGACATCGCGAGGAAACCCAAAACATTCTATATAAGGTTTGCCTTTAAATATCGAAAGTGTATAGTTCCGTAATTAGTTGTCACTTCTGCAGTATACAGATCAATCATTTTTG
>CAYHWL010000012.1:0-19234 GCA_964359785.1 uncultured Methanosarcinales archaeon
GGATGCCCGTCGATCTACACATCCTATGCTCTGCGCCATTTGGCGTCTTTAAAGTCAATGCTACGCTGCCGCCCATAGGTGGGGTTCATGGATCGAAGTTTATAAAGGTGACAGGCGATAATGTTGCATAAAGACAGGATTTGCGAAGGGTTTTATACTTGGTGTACGGATAGAAAAAGTCAGATGGTAGGGACTAAACAGAGATATCTAGGCTTTTGGCTTGCTATTGTAGTAATTCTTAGCGTTTGTAGTCTAGCTGTCAACGCTCAAACCAGACAAGAGTTATGCCAAAAGTATTCTGGGACAGCGGATCCACGCATCTATTCGTGCTGTATCGCGGGGATAGAGGATTATGATGCCTGCATCGCTTATACTAGTGGGGGGAGTGGAGAGACAAATCCCCAGCCAAGAGTCAGAGTGTATCGTCCACCACCGGTTTATTACTCCAATAACGGACGACAATTTGAATCTGTGAATGGGAAGGATGCTTATGAGGCCTTGGCGGCCTGCCGAAAATCAGGCCAGACCGAGTGTCAAGGATATTCAAGAATCCTTCAGAACGCATTCGCGAAATTCAACGCCGCCATGGATGCCTGTCATGGCTACAAGAGGTGCATTGACGAAATCCCTGGTTATGATCTGGATGATATCATGAAGGCAGGTGAATACGCAAGGACCGATGTGAGACTCCCTGTGGCCCCAAAAGCCACTGTGACACAGGTCACGCCGACACGCGCGCCTTTAGAAACTAAAATCATACCAACACGCGCGCCTCAAGAAACTAGAGTCACTCCGACAATGTCCAATCGATATGAGGATCTCAAGAAGAAGGCAGTCATATCATCCCAAGGAGTGACAAAAGACGCGAAGAACAATCCTCTTCCTGATGCGGCCGCACTTGGGCCATCCATGCCGATAGTCCGGACTGAAAAGGCATTTCCCGCCCTCAAAGCAGGACAGGCGCTTAGCTTCTCATTGCGAGGCTCCTATATGGGAGAGGGGCTCCTAACGACTGATTCTGACATCGAAGGCGGCATGCTCACAATCGATGCAGTCGACGGTAATTCGATGTCCACAGCAGGAATCAAGGCAGGGTTTGAGAAAGACATATGGGACAAGATGCCAATCAATCTCAAAGTAGAACAAGGGTACAAGATCGGCGTGTCTGGCACACAGACAGAGCACTTCAATGAAGCACTATTCAAATGGGAGGTCGCACATATATCGGATAAGAAGTATCGCGCGTACTATATGACACATTTTGGGCCTGATGGCGTATGGAAGCCCTTGCCGCAGATCCTGGATTATTGCGATCAAATGAAATGCTCCTATATCTCGGACCCGCAAGAGCTTGGATACTACGCGATCGTGCAAGAGACTCATAACGAATATTATGATGAATCATACTTTTTGGCCGCCACTCTCCTGGGAATCGGGGCCGCGTTACTGATCACTGGGGTCAGATATTGGATGACCTACAAGCAGGTGAGACCATGAAATCAGTTGGTCATGATGTCTATATCTTTGGAGTGCTCTTAGCCCTCTTGTTGATTAGCGGTTGCGGCGGCACAATCGAGATCCGTCAGACCGTAAACTCTACAGGAGGCATGACTGGCTATATGAATGGGACGTTTGATCTGACCCAATTGTATCAACAACAGAATGCCTCTTACTCGGACTATTCCAAAGTAGATGAGGGAGCTAAGAGCATCATCTGCAAACAGATAACGGACATGATAAATGGGACGAATACCACCTGTGATCTGCGCAACGCGATCCTCACCTTTAAGGGAACAAAACAAGGAACGCAGCTAAATGAAAGCGAAGGCTTCACAGTCAAGAAAGGCTGGTTTGCCACGGAGTATATTCTAAACTCCAACTCTTCTGGATTTGCTTCTGGCAACTCCTCGATGAATCGGACGCAACTTGCGGATCTACGCGATAAAGGGATCAGCATAAAGTACACCATCGAGATGCCTGGAGACGTCACGGATGTCGTCGGTGGAAAGATAGTGGGAGATGGCAAGAAGGTGGCCCAGATCGATATGATGGATGTGATGATGCAAGAAGCTAATATCACTGTGAGATCAATGGAGTTCACTGGGTTATTGGGTTATATCATCTTGGCGGCATCCGCGTCAATGATACTGGTCCCTTTGTCAAGGCGACTGCTCAATATCAAAGAGAAGGCTTTGTATAGGGAGAAACCAGGGACGTGGATGTTGATGCTCTTTTACTTGCCTGGCAGTCTAGTCATGTTCTGCGGGGCCGCACTCGGATTTTTCGTGATAGGGAAAGACGCGCAGACGACATCCATGTTTGGGGCATTCTTCTTCTCAATGGCATTTGCGCTATTAATCTTGCAGTACCTGGGGACAGATTTTGCTGTGTCAGAGAAACGTATTGTCATAAAGACAGCTTTCCACAAGCGAATAATACCATTCTCCTCCATCCGGAAAGTGGAACGCGCGAAAGCAGGGATAGGCCTTTGCGGCATAAGGCCATGTTATCTGGTCACTACCACATCCGGGACAAAGATCAAACCAGCCTATCTTGGAAGGGGCAATGGGTTGAGATGGAATAAAGGGGTGCTCATCACACAAAAAGACGGGATGACAACCTATTACCCAGTCCGTGACGCCGGCTGGGTGATAGACGCTGTGAAGGGTTAAGAAAGGTTTAAATCCACCTGAAATTAGAATGGGGTATGGCAACTACCGAGATGTGGGAAATGGTGATGGAACCGCCCTATAGCGCATATGACGCTAATAATCAAGCTGTCACATCTGACGATTCGGAATCGCTTGGTTCAATCTTGGAGGCATATTGTACACCACCCACGAAACCAAAAGATGAGCATACATCCCAGGATCAAGCAAACTTGCAATACATCCCAGACTATCAGATCTGAAACAGCCCATACTTAAATAAACATGGATATATTGTAATCGAGCAATAGAGGAGGAAAACAATGGCAGCGACACCAAAGGATAAACAGAAGATTGAATTGGACTATCGGGTAGATCGAGAGATCTACAATGGATTCATCAAATCATGCAGCTCAAAAGGGTTCGCGCCAAACGTGGTCGTTGAACGTATGATGAAGAGATACACGGAGACTGGACAGTTTTAGACTCCGTCTACTTCTTTTTGTGGAATAGTCTAAGATACACTATCACGCAGATAAGCATTCCAGCAAGGATCAAAACCCATGAGAGAGCATTTGGGGATCTCGCCGCGTTCTCTGAACCGACATACCTGTTATCGTCAATGTCTGTCTTGAGATCTTTGATTGTGGCATCCTCTGTATATCGGGCTCCTTTGAACAACTCTGGATACTTCTGCACGAGATCTTGTGCTTTCACGATTCTTGGCTCTTCGAGTCCCTTTGCCGTGCTTGAGATGCCGCGACCTGCAAGGAGATCTGTTTTTTGAGACGGCGTGGCTATATTGGAAACCACCACGACGCCATCCGTGACGTAAACATCATCTTTGCCTTGCGATGAATCGACAACAAACTGCGTCCCTTTCACACCAAGGATCACGGTGCCGGATTTCACCCCAAATTTGTTGTCTGATGATTCCCTGGGAGGGATCAAGAATTTCACGAAACCACCTAAGAGACTTGTGGAAGTGATCCTGGATCTGCCATCCTCCACGGTATTAGTTTCGAGCTTCAATGACGAACCTCGAGAAAGATGATAAACCTGTGTTCCCGCCCGGATAATCACTTCGCCGTTTGACGGGGCTGTTACGGTATCGCCTAAGAAGAGTTTTATGGGTTTGCCACTCCCTGTGCCACTGTCAATCTGCGCTTCTCCTACAATTGGGGGGTCTCCAAACCAGGGTTTCTTGCCAGGATCATGTGTCACCCCTATTTTCAGATCGTCTGTCTTAGCATCTGTCTGTGGGGTCACAGACACTGGAGTACAATCCCCTTGCGGATTTGTTGGGTCTCCCACAAAACCATAATCGCAGGCGCAACGATTATTGAGAGTGTATTGGTTCGCTCCACATTTGACACAATTATCCTGTGCATCTCCTCCATATCCTTGCTTGCAGTCACATGACCAGGAGCTAGCTTCCCGATTCGGAACACCCTCGCATTTGATACACTTCTGTGGATCAAGATCCCTTAGATAACCATTGCTAAAATCACAATCACATGCTTTGTATGATCCACGGTCAACCACCACTTGACCGGCTTTATCGCAGATCAGGTCTTTTCCGGAGGAGGCTATGGCAAGGCTTAACAGAATCATGAGCAGCGAAAATGTTTTTTTATATATCATCTGGAAACACCTCTATGACTGGATAGTGTGTTTACGACAGAGGAGATATATAAATTGGTATGGACGTAATCGGCATAGAGACGAGACGATGGCGCATTACAGAAAAAGAGGCATCTTACACACAAATCTCTGTCGGAGAGGACAGTTCTAGGCCGTCATATCTGTGTCATAAGGACATCACTTGTGCCCATGGCCGCCTAGGTAGATGCTCTTGGCTGGTGTGATGGATCTTTTTACCTGGTCGAGAATTGTTCTATTATCACTCTGCTGGCGAAGGTAGCTGAACAGGGAAGAAATTACTTAGAAGACTGAAGTTCGGCCTCGATCTTCTGGATCTGAACTTTGAGCTTTGGAATCTCGGATTCAACGGTTTTCCAGACTACTTCAAGATCTACTCCAAAATATTGGTGAGTGAGCTTGTTTTTCATTCCAGCTATCTGCCTCCAAACGATCTCGGGATGGCTCTCTTTAACGGAAGGGGATATGTTCTTACTGGCTTCTCCAATTATCTCTATCTGCCGGATAACAGCATCCTGCAGAATCTTTTCTTTGAGGAATGCAGCTTTGGACTTCTTCTCAACGTATCCTTCAATACAGGTAATAGCTCCTAGAATGTGCTGGATGTAGACGATCTGTTCTTTTTTCATCCGAATAATACCATTTCGTCTTCTTTGATACGCTGTCGGATCAGGGGGCTAATAGCCTTTTCCGTGAGTAGATCAACTTTTACGTTAAGGTCGTCAGAGAGATTTTGTTCAATCCGAACTAAGTCCATAAGACCAATACTCCTACTAAACTTGACAATCAAATCCAAGTCACTCTTAGGCTTCTGTTCATTCCTCGCGTAAGAACCAAAGACAACTATCTTCTTGGCACCTTCCTTTCGAAGGTTAATCACCGCTTTCTTGAATAGGGCTTCTCTTTTCATATAAGCCTTATGGGAAAGGGGGTATAAGAAGGTTACGACAGCCTGCACGCTATCTAGCATACTAGAATTTTCTTCAAGTATGCGATGGGACAAGACCGTGAGGTGCGTAGGAAAATCTACCTTAAAGAGGTATCTTGGATATGGAATGCGTAATACATCATCTGTGCCCATGGCCGCCTAGATAGATGTTCTTGAGTCTAGGATCCTGCAGGATGTGTCTATCTCCCTCTAGGGCCACTTTTCCTTCTTCCAAAACAAATATCTTGTCTGCGATCTGACACGCGGCCTTGGCATTTTGCTCCACCATAAGGATCATTGTGCCTTCATCCCTGATATCCTGTATTTTTTTGAATAGTTCTTTCATCAATTTTGGCGAGAGACCAAGAGAGGGTTCATCTAGAAGCAGGAGTTCTGGATCCTGCATAAGCCCTCTTGCTATCGCCAACATCTGTTGTTGCCCACCAGAAAGATTGTAAGCATTAGTGTGAAGCCTCTCTTTTAGCGCCGGAAAATGGCCCAGCACTTCTTCGATCCTCTTCTCGATCAAGTCTCTGTCTTTTGTGAGAAAGGCGCCCATCTCCAGATTCTCGCGCACTGTAAGCCCGCTAAACACCTGTCTGCCTTGAGGTACGATAGAGATGCCCATATTGATACGTTCATGCGTGGGAAGCTTTGAGATATCCTTGCCTTTGTAGATAACTTTACCTTGATAGATGTCACACAAATTGAAGATGGACTTCAACACCGTGCTCTTTCCAGCTCCATTTGGGCCTATCATCACGTTGATACCTTCCTCAATCCTCAAGTCCACCCCGAAGAGCACCTGAAGCTTCCCGTACCCCGATCTTAGCCCCTTGATAGATAACAAGCTCATTTTCCCAGATATACCTCCAATACCCTCTTATCCTTTTGGATCTGCAAGGGCGATCCCCTTGTCAGCACCTTCCCTTGCGCCATCACAATAATTTCATCGCTGATGCTCATGACAAATTCCATGTCATGTTCGATCAGGAGGATCGTGCTCCCCTCTTTTTTGAGAGAGAGGAGGATTTTTTTGAGTTCCTGTCTAACCTTTGGATTCACACCAGCAGTTGGTTCATCGAGCATCAAGATCGAGTGAGGCTTTAGAATCGCTCTTGCGATCTCAAGGAGTCTTGACTGACCATAACTCAACTCACCTGCTTTAGTCGACATAGGCAGTGGAAAGAAAACCGCGTCAAGAGCGCGCTTCAATTCCTTCTCGCTTGTCTCCTTAGCCAAAAGAAGGTTATCCTTGACTGAAAGATTCTTGAAAAGTCTCGCCTGTTGGAATGTCCTGCTGATGCCTGCCCTGGCGACCATATGAGTCGCTCTTGATGTGATATCCTTGCCTGATAACATAATAGTGCCCTTGTCCGGACGGCTGATGCCGCAAATCAGATTGAATAATGTGGTCTTGCCAGCCCCATTTGGGCCGATTACGCTAGTGATCTTGCCAGGCTGGATGTCTAGACTGCAATCATCGACAGCCGCGACTCCGCCAAAGCGTTTTGTTAGACCCCTGACTTGTATCAATTGAGATCCACCTTTCCAAAGATGCCTTTTGGCCGATACAAAAGGATGAGGAGCAGGATAAGCGCAAATAAGATCTGTCTTGCAGGACCAATAAGTGATGATGGAAATCCTATGAATCTCAACGGCTCTGGGATCAATAACAGGATGGCCGTCCCGATGTACGAACCCTTGATAGATCCTAATCCGCCCACAATCATCATGCTAAAGACCAGTATCAGATCAGTGAGGCTGAAGATGGATGGATCGATAAAAGTGATATAGTGAGCATAGAGCCCGCCAGATAGGCCGGCAAAGAACGCGCTTATGCCAAGAGCCAAGGCTTTTGTGAGAAGCGCATCATGGCCAAGAGTCTTAGCCGCCAGCTCATCATCCCTCACCGCCTGCATGATCCTCCCGTATCTGGATATCGTGAGAAAGTGGATGATGGCGTAGACAATCGCGGATAATATGACCACAATTAGAAGCATCTGGTAATTACTGACCGCTAATCTTTGGATACCCGGGATGCCAAGAGCCCCCCTTGTCAGACCTGTCCAATTCCTTGCCACACTGCCCATGATAAAGGTGAAGCCTAACGTGGTCAAGGCAAGATAATCACATTTGAGACGCGTTGTGGGGAAAGCTAAAAGGATGCCAAAAAGACCTGCAAGGATCATACCCCCCAAGAGACTTAGCCAGATGGGCACACCTGCCAATGCCAATAATGCACTCGTGTACGCCCCTATACCAAAAAATGCGATGTGCCCAAGATTGAGCAGTCCAGTGAAACCCACAGCGATGTTAAGCGAGATCGTGAGAATACTATAGATCCCGATGAGGATGGCTAAGTGGATAAGATAGTTCACGAATGCCATCAAGCCTCCCTCACAGTCTTCCCCAACAGACCCGACGGCCTGAATAAGAGGAAGATAAATAGGACGACAAAAGCGATGGCATCTTTATATCCCGACGGAAGCCACCAGATGCCGATGTTCTCCACCAATCCTAGAATATATGAGCCTAGCACCGCTCCTGGCACGCTTGTCAGGCCACCAATGACCGCCCCAGTGAAACCCTTGATGACAAGCGACATGCCCATCTCTGGATACAGATTCTGCTCGATACCTATGAGGATGCCTGCGATGCCAGCAAGAAAGGATCCTAGAAGAAACGTTTTGGTGTAGACAACTTCGGGATCGATACCCACAGTCTTGGCGACATCCTTGTTGTCAGCGACCGCGCGCATGGCCTTGCCTAAAGTGGTCTTTTTCATCAACAGCCATAATGCGGTCAGCATCAAAGAGGAGACCATAATCATCACCACTTGGATGTGGGTGATCCTCGCCCCTAGAAAATCATAGACTGGATTGACCAGAGGGATAGTCTTGACATCCGCGCCGAAGAAGATGAGGATAAGCGCACTGCATAATGTCATAATAGCGATGCTCGCGATAAGCAGGATTGCACCAGATGACTTTCTTTCCCGCAAGGTCTTGTAGACCACCCGATTCATCAATTCGCCTATGAGGCTTGCTAAGATAAGAGTTAGGATTACAGAGAGCCAAAAATCCAAACCAAGATTTATTAGCAATTCGTACATGAAATAGGCGCCTGATGCCACCACCGCCCCATGAGCGAAGTGCATCAACTTACTCACGCTGTAGATAAGAGAGAACCCAGATGCGACTAAGGAGTAGATCGCACCTGCGATGATACCATTGAAGATGAGCTGTGCCGCGATCATACGTTCACTCCGCGTGAAACTGGTCCACGAGCGATTTTGGGCTATCACCCTTTTTATTGGTTGTCATTCCCCTCACTTTGTCGATGTACCAGTTCGTGGTAGGGCCTAGAAGAGGGGATATGCAAGCGGACAGCAGACAGCTCTCTTTTATCTGAGTGGAATCCGCACCTATGCAATACAGCCATAATGCGTATATGGGAGTCCAGAAACTTGAGTAGACGGCCATGTCTATCAGACTTTTCTTAAGAAGTCCAGACTCCTTGTCATTGGTCTTGCCCATCCAGTAATCATAGTATCTCCCGTACGCTCCTCCAAGACATGAATTGACAGCAACACTGATACATCTTGACTTGAGCACCTGGAGCCCATCAAGCCCTATCACTACACCCTCAATAAAGGTGCCTACCACTGCTCCATATGACACCATAGCAAATGTGTCAACTGCAGTGGTTTTGGATACGAGACTTTCGAGGTTCATCTTTTTTCACCAACTGCGTCAAAGACTGGTTTGCCATCCACAATCCGAACTACAGCTAGGTCGAAGCTAGGTTCGCCTTCCGCGGTGTAGCTTAGAGTGCCCACTGCTGACTCTCTATTCTTGATCGATAAGATGTTTGCTTTGATGCAGTCTTTATCATCACCGCATTTTTTTAGCGCATCCGAGTAGATCATAACCGCGTCATAGCTTTCAGCGACTAGCGCAGGATCAACCCCAAATTCGCCATATTGGGAGCGATATCTGCTTAGGAAAGACTTTGTCAGTTCATTCGCATTTGGATCAGTGTGTGTCGTGACTCCCCATGCTGTAGATGGCATGGCATCAAGAGCCCTGTCCCATGTCGCTTTGCTTATGAGCAGCGTCTCCCCAAGAATAGGTTTTGTGATGTTTAACTCTTTGGCCTGCCTGAATAAGATGACTGCTGGATCCTGGTTCGACACGCCAACCATGAGCGCATCCGCATCACTTTGCTGGAATTTTTCAAGTTGGGTCTTGAGGTCAATTGTTCCTGGAGGGAATGAGTCTTTTGCCAGGATCTTTCCGCCAAGAGCTTCATAATACTGTGAGAAGGCTGTTATGACGCCTAAAGGGTAATCTTTTTGTTCGTATAGAATCCAGACTTTGTTTATCCCCCTGTTCAATGCTTCTTGCGCCTGTATTTTCATCACGTAAGATGAAGGCGGGGTTGTCCGCAATGCGTATTTGGCTTTGCCTGCATAAGCAGGAGTAGATGTGGTGCTCGCTAATTGGAAAACCTCGTTTTCAGCGGCTACTGGCTGGATCGCCATGCTTTCTGTCGAGCAATGGCCGCCAAAGATGACATCGACCCTATCGATGTCTATCAATTTGTGCGCGGCAGTGACAGCTGTTGCGCCATCACATTTGCCATCCTCCGCTATAAGGTCAATTAGGCGGTCGTTTATCCCTCCATCTGCATTGAGTTCATCGACAGCAATCTTTGCGGCATTATATCCGGTCTCGCCAAAAGTACTAGCTCCCCCCGTCAATGGACCAATCCAGCCGTACTTGATGCGGTCTTCGCTGGTCCCTTGCGCGCAACCCAATAGCAGTACAAGCGCCAAAGACAGAAGGATGCGTCTCATTGCGATCCACCGATGACCACGGAGGTCTTGTTGGTGATACGTTTGATGTCATATATCACTGTCTTGAGGTCTCTGTTTTCATCGAATTCGATTGAGGGGGTCGAGACTGCCTTGAAGCTGCCGCTTGCTAATGCATCTCTTACCGCGGTTTTGTCAGTGCCTACCCTACCCATCACATCGGCATAGATGTTCACTGCATCATAACCAAGCGATGTTATAGCATTCGTATAGTTCTCACCTGTGACTTGAGCGACCTTATCTTTAAGGGACTGTGGATTATCGACCTTGCCGATTATCTCAATTGTACCTTGAGCCACATCCGCAGACATCATCTCATTTGTCTCAAGGACATCTGGGCCTATCACTTGCGCGTCCACACCTAATTCCCGAAGCTGTTTTAGGAAAACAAGCGCTACTTGCGGATAAAGTGGTATATAGATAGCATCTGGTTTTACAGCTTGAATCTTGGATACGACAGTCTTTGTATCTGTCGTGTCCATACTTAACCCTTCATCAACCACAAGGTCTACTCCAAGAGTTTTGAGAGTATTTCTGAATTCGTCAGCTAATCCTTGTCCATAATCATTTTGGACATAAACCAGGGCTACTTTCTTCGCTTTGAGATTTTCTGTGATATACTTTGCAGAAAATCTGCCTGCGAATGAGTCTGATGGATATATCCTGAATATGTGGTCTCCAATCTTTGTCAAGGGAGGTGCTGAAGCGATGATTATCGCGGGAACACCGGCTTGTTGAACGATGGGGAGTCCAGGTCCAGCCGCCGCTGAACAGACAGGGCCGATTATCGCATCGACATTGTCCATTGTTGTGAATTTGGTCATCACATTGACGCCATCCTTGCTGCATTTGTCGTCTTCATAAATAATCTTTAGCAGCCTGCCATTTATGCCGCCTGCGTCATTTATCTCTTTGAGAGCAACTTCTATACCTGCCTTCGCGCCAATACCGAAACTGGCGGCTTCGCCAGTGAGGGGAAGGCTAGCGCCGATAATAATTGGTTTGGTGACGCCGAATGTCGGACCAGGGGATGCCTTGTACGTCTGGGTGACTGGCTTACCATCGATTATCATCTTGATGGATGCCTTTGATCGGACAATACCTTCCTCTCCGACATCTATCCTGCCCACCGCGCCGTCGAAATCCTTGATCTTGAGGATCTCGTTTGCGACTTCTTCATGTGTGGGTTTCACTGCAGAATCTTTTCCTGCTTTTTCATAACCAGCTACTATGAGATTCACCACATCGTAAGCATTGGGAGCGCTGATCTGTGGATCCTTGCCGTAAGCCGCTTTGTATTTTGCGGTGAAACCAACGGTTGGGTCAGATGCGCTTGCGTACCACTGCCCATTGAATAGTGACGGGTCTTTTGTGAGCTCGAAGGATTCAGCGCAGCTAACAGGGGTCTTTACTCCCAACTCTTTCATCTGTGTGTATATGAGAGGCAATTCTGGGTCGAGCGCTCCAATGAAGATGATATCAGGGTTTGAGGCCTTGATCTTCATGATGCTGGAGCGGAAATCCTTCTCTCCTGGAGCGAAAGTCTCTGTATTTACCACGGTCATGCCTTCGGATTCACTGAAATTCTTCACGGCGTCAGATATCGCCTGCAAACCTTGGTGCTGCATGACGATGATCGCTATTCTTTTAATGTCTCTTTTGCTCGCTTCATCCGCCCAGGCCATAGCCTCTTGGTTTGGCTGGGTCCAGTGGATGAAATTGTAGAATCCTTTCGCGACATTGGCATCTGATGCGACAGGGTTGAAATGGATGACCTTGTTCTCCTGCGCAATCGGCGCCACAGCGTTGCCTGTGCCGCTTGACCAGCTGATGATCGCATCGACATTATCGACTTGGATAAGTTTTGTGGCCGCAGTGGATGCTGTCTTTGGGTCCAGCTTGTCATCTTCGAAGACCAACTGATAGTCATATTTGCTGTCCTTTAGGTCCTTGACTGCTAGTTCCATGGAATTTTTGACAGTTTCGCCAAAGAAGGCCAGATCGCCAGAAAGCGCAAGTGATGCACCGATTTTGACCACTTGCTTCTCTTTGGCTGGCGGTGTGATATTCCCGCCGCATCCGGCAAGGAAAATCATCATTATAAGCAGGATAGATGTTGTTTGTCTCATTGTATCTCCTCCACTTTTGTTATGAGGTTAGCAAATGACGGCTAAATATATTCTTCATCCTTATAGAATATATTCTAGAATATCCGTATATTCCTGTGGTAAGGTTTATATACAATGGATATTTGATTGCCCAATGAGCGACAGATTAATAAACAACTGTTCAAAATAATAAACACATGTTCAACGAACTAAACAACTTGAGGGTATTCTTCGAAGAGCCTGACCGCGAGGTAGGAGTGCGCGAATACGCGAGGCTAAGCAAGATAGCTCCGGCAACCGCTTCCTCGAGGCTAAGAAACTTAGTCAAGGGGGGATTCTTAAGCGAACGTAGTGAAAGGAATGTGACCCTTTTTGCGGCAAGGACGGAATCCGACTTTTATCTCGAAGCGAAGCGTTTCTATAATATATCCAAGATAAAAGATTCAGGCCTCATAGATTTCTTGGTAAGAGAGTTTCATGAGCCCACCATCTTTCTGTTTGGATCATACGCGAAGGCTGAAAACTCGAAGAAAAGCGATATAGACCTTTTTGTGATCTCCAATACAAAAAAGAGCGTGAATCTCGCAGATTTTGAGAAGAAGTTATCCCCCATTCAATTAATGGTGCATGACCCGTCAGAGATACACAAACTCATGAAGACAAATCCGCATCTGCTGAATAATGTATTGAATGGCATCAGGCTGTACGGGTTTTGGGAGGCATTATGAGATTCGAAGACTTGATGAAGGAAGGCAAAGTCAGGAAAGGCAGACCTGATGTGTCTCTTGCAAAATCGTTAGTGGCGATGTCTGATCGACAGCTATCTTTTGTATCCGGGACGCGATTGAACACAGATAACGCGTCACCAGCGCTAGTGAGCTATTATGAAGCGTTACGGGAGATATGCGAGGCCATCTGCGCAAAAGAGGGGTATAAAGTCTATTCCCATGAGGCATTCACGTTATATCTCAAAGATAACCTGAAAGAGGATTTGTTAGCAGAGAAATTTGACCGACTGCGCCGTCTTCGAAACCAGATAAATTACTATGGAGAACCGGTAAGCCTGCAGGAAGCAGAAGCGGCCGCGGCACAAGTCATTGGACTGATAGCCAGTCTAAAGAGGAAATATCTAGGGGAGATAATGAAATGAAACGCAAGGTCATAAAGCAAGGCGCAGGAACTTTAGTGATATCGCTTCCAGCAGCATGGGCCAAAAGCCATGGCCTTGCCAAAGGCGATGAGATAGACATAGCTGAAGCAGAAGGGAAACTCGTGATCTCGAAAGGCTCGGCATCCCAAAAGAGATCCACAAAACTCAACCTAGCCACCAACGTGGAATCAGCCATCAGGACAGCTATCGTAAACACTTATCGCGCGGGCTATGATATCATAGATGTCACCCTAAAGGATCCTAAATCTATGGTTATCATAACGGACACCTTGAGAGACTATATAATAGGCTTTGATGTGACAAAACGGGAAGGCAACAGATGCATCATAGAGAATATCACAGAGCCAAGCGAAGAGCAGTTCGAGATATTATTCCGAAAGATATTCTTCAATTTCGGACTGCTGCTCAAAATCACAGAAGAACGCCTAAAAGGAAAGGAAACCGCTGACAACTACAAGGATATAGTCCTCAAGATGCATCAGTATGACAACTTCTGCCGAAGAGTGGTCTCAAGACGCAATCCACTGGGACAACAAGCCAGCCTGTTTTGGGCATTTAGCTCTCTGCTTATCCATGCCCAGAGGGAGATCTATCACCTAAACAGATTCCTTGACACACAGCACGTGGATTTTAGGCATTTTGAGGCATATAATTCACTGAAACAGGCTTTTGAACTGCTTGAGATGGCGTATACGAACAAGGACATCACCAAAGTGGAGCAATTACACAATCTGGAGAAAAAGGCCCTACATGGAGACCTGTACAAGAACATACAACTGCAAGGCAAGTCTAGCATAGTATTATATCATATATACTCTGCCCTTCGTAATCTATACCTCGCGTCGAGCCCACTTATTGGCCTTTCTCTTGAGAGGTGAACGCGCCATATGATCTTTGGATGGCCTTGAGCTTTCTTATGTTGAGCGCACCAGAACCATCTGTGATGTAAGCCAGTGCAATCGAAGTGCATATCAGATCCCGCCTGGTCTTCTCGAATTGTTGCAGATAGCCAGGTCTGTCTGCGGACCCAAATAGGCTAAGCGATCCCGCTTTTGCCTTGGCTTCAAGACACTCATCAGAATTGGCGAAGTACCTAGTGAATAGCTCTTCCACATCATCACAGATGCCGCTTAAGCTCTTGAGATAGCTGATGGCCATGCTAAACTGATTATAGTAATCCCTGCGTAACGTAGAATCCGGCTCTACAGCCCGCACATAACTGTGAGGGGTGAGAGAGTCCTCTAACCGGTATTCACTACTGTGTAGGTGCGGCCGCTTGAAGTAATGGGATCTCTGTCCAAAGAAAGTGGTCTCTTCACGAGTGGTATGCATGAGTATAGAACGGGTGAGGCAAAGTCCAAGTCTCTTCGAGAAGCTATACTTCTCACATAATTCATGGATCTTCGAATCATTTGCTTCCTGCGGAAAATTGATATGGAGGTCCAGAATGTTCTTTTGCAGAGCCAGGAAATACGGGCGTAAGGCCAAACGTGCGGCTTTATCATCCGAGGCTAGCGGCAGGAGATTTTCGATAGGTGCTGATACAGTTGTATTGAGCACTGGATTAGGCAATACCGGGTGTTTTTTTGTGACAGTCTCTAAATCCTTCGCAAGACACCCTATGAACATGCAGCCTGATACAAAACAGCCGGCGATCAATCTCCAGTCGATCGACCAGTCGGACCTTGTCGCCGCCACAAAGTCCTTTCTCAATTCATTGTATACTTGATAATCGGGAAACGTGTCATATCTACTTGTTGAACTCACGCAGTTGCGTATAAGATTGCGATATGGTCGTGGCACCAGCTTCAATCTCTTCTTGAGATCCTTATCGTGCTTGGCAATATCTATCTTTTCCACTTTCTTGCCATTCTCATAAAGAGCGAGGCCCATGACCCTGCCTTCAAGCTGGACCTCTGTACCATCTGGATATTCCAATAGTTTTCGATCGAAAAGCGGCTCTCCTGTCAATGAGTGGAACATCACAGCGCCTATCGCGTATATCTCCGAACGCACATTGCAATGTGAAGGCTTGTGCTCTACGATTGAGTTAAGGATGTCTGGACTTGTATATTGCGTCGCGCCTCTAGTCGGCAGCACTTTGTCAAATATGGCTTCCATTTTGCCTGCCGTCTGCATATCACATATCTTCACATGGTTGGTCTGTCTGCCGACAAGGATATTTGACGGTTTGAGGTCCCTGTGCAAGACGCCTTGTTCCATATTGAGCCATCGCATGGCGTCTATTATCTGTGTGAATCTCTGCTTGAATTTTTCCCTATCCTTGATGGGTCCCTGCATTCCGACTAGATCTTCGAGTGATATCCCGTCGTAATGCTCTTCTACTGGGATGGTGCTGTCATTCCATCGGAAGGCATCGTGCACCTGGATGATATTCGGGTGGGAGAGTTTATTTAGGATCAGGATCTCATGCTCATTGGTGTGCCCATTAGATATGTTCCATCGAGTGGTGGGAGAAGAATACCTTGCGATGTTTTGCTTTGGGACTTTTATCACCCTTCGCTGCTCGACGCCCTCTTTCTTGTATTCAACTTCGTAGACATCGCTAGTCTGGCCTTCTCCTAGCTTGCTTTTAACATGATATCCTCTGCTTAGAAGGAAATCTAGCAGTCCAGGAGGCAATTCATAGTCATACATGCCCGATCACCTTGAATGTGACCTCTACCACTGTATTTGGGCATAGATCGTTTTGTAGGACTTTTGGTATCACGAGCACCGCTTGCGATCCATGTTTTGCTATCTTCTTTGTGATGGTGTATTGTTCCATGAAAACCCCTGATTATACACCAATTATGTATAGTTCATATATAAATGTTACTACTGTTGCGTGGTATATTGTGGGTCTTGGGTTGGTGGAGATGGACTGGATCTCGCGGTCTGGGCATGGACTATTTTGGCTGTTTTGTAAGAGAGTGGTTTCGATACATATTAATAATGAACCGCTGAATATGTGTTATGAATAAATCAATCGCATTGATACCAATCCTGTTACTCATTTTGGCGTGCCAAGACCCAGGTACGTTAAAAGAATCTCCAAGTGATATAGATAATGGAAATGGCACAAACGCTCAAGTGACATCTGACCCTAATGCAGGTGTAGTATCTAATGCGTCTGTCAGTGAAGAATTGGGTGTGAATCAAACTGGGGAAATAGAATCAACTGCCATCAATGAGTCCGAGGCTAATAACACAAAAGGATCTGTTGCTATGGAATCCACACAGAAAACCAAAGAACCCTCTGTCGGTGTGAGATTGACAAATATCCCAAATGACTGGGAAGAAAGAGGCGCACGAGCAGGAGAATACTGCGCAAGGGAGTACAAAGATTTTGAAGGGGTCTGGGACGATCTGTCAGTGGAAAAACAAAAATTCCTGCTAAAATGCATCGAGATAAATTGTGTGCCATTATGCAAGGGCAAACTCGTGAACAAATGCGAGATGCAGTGCCAGTATAGCGGGAAAACCTATGTCAAACAATTCTTGAGAGTCTAGGTGGTTTGGGGTAATCCTTGATGGCGCTTTGAGACCTCGGTCGAAAAAGATTTAGATGGGTTTGGGAAGAACAAGTAAAAGCCTCGAATGTCCGCAACACTTTGAGGTCCAAAAACCGAAGGTTTTTGTTTACCCCATAAGGACAGTCTAGGACATTCCTGAATATGAAAAATAGAGGTAGTTTCTATAACTATTTTTCTGATGGCGCATCTTCATCAGGAAAGTTTATATATCTATACATAATATACGTATTTACACATAAAGGTGAAAACCATGACAACCATGACTTTAGCTGTACCTGAAGAGCTTAGAAAGCGGATGGACCATTTCCCAGAGATGAACTGGTCTCAAGTAGCGAGGCAAGCTTTTTGTGATAAGATTGAAGATCTCGAATTACTTATGAAATTCAAAGCAAAAAGCACGCTCACAGAAGACGATGCTATGCGCCTTGGAAAGGAAGTAGGAAGAGCCCTGACAAAACGCCTAAAAGAAAGGGCTGCTTGAATATGGATTTGGTGCTTGATGCGAATGTACTGTTCTCTGCCCTGATTAGACAGGATACTACATTTAGGCTAGTTCTACATGACAATATCCACCTATATGCGCCAGAGTTCTTACTAATTGAATTGGCGAAATATAAAGAAGTCATCTTGCAGAAAACTGGGAAGAGCGCCGTAGAATTCGAAGATGTGCTTGCGATATTGCGAAGATATATCATATTTGTCCCAATAGAGGATTTTATCTCACACCTCGCCGAAGCTGAAAGGACATCGCCCGATCCAAAGGATGTCGCCTATTTGGCTCTTGCCTTGAAAATGGACATTCCTATTTGGTCTAATGACAAAGCATTGCAGACTAAACAGAACAGCATAAAAGTTCTATCTACAAAGGACATAGTGGGCCTACTGAAATAAGAATATTGGTTTTTGTTTTGGTGTTTTGAGATCTCGGTCGAAAAAGATTTAGATGGGCTTGGGAAGAACAAGTAAGCGCCCCCTAATGACAGTCCAGGACACTCCTGAACGTATAATATCTTTTCTAGTAAGATTTATAAGTTTCGCTTGGATTAAGCCACCTATGAGTGATACTACGATGGAACACATGCACGCTGATATGGAACAGCTCAAGAATGATATCTCTATTATTAAGCATATTCTAACTGAAGAAGGCAAACTCACGCCCTATGCCAGGAAAGCATTGGCAGAGGCTAGAGCGACCCCAGATTCTGAATATATTAATCATAATGAGCTGAAGAAGAGAATCCTCAAATGAGGTATGAGATAATTTGGCATCCGAAAGCTGCGAAATATGCCGAGAAACTACCCAACGAGATTTCTATACGAGTCTTGGAGAAATTCGATGAACTATCAGGTGACCCATTTCGATATCTAGAGCACTTTGAAGGCGAGGGATACAAATTCAGGGTTGGCGAGTATCGAGCACTAATCGATGTTGACTTTGAGAAGAAACTGCTAAAGGTTCGAGTTTTTGATAAACGGGGAAGAATCTATTGATACGGTAGTTATACTGTGGCAAGTCATTGTGTGCATGAGAAAGTGGAAGAGGAGGTGATGGTGCATTGAGGATCAATTATTTAAGTATAGACTCTTTTTATAGAATATGATTAACTTTAAGAGTAGAATCCAGGAAGAAGCGCATAAGATAGGAAACACCCCTACCTTGTATCATGCGATTGTATTGGATGAAGATAGAGAGCCATCCTCGACAGTCTCATGGTACAAGATTTATCGGAGTTATGCTGAAACGGAGGGATCTCTTGCCAAAGAGTCATTCTGGCCAGAACCAGTGATCGCTTTTGTGAAAGCAAAGAAAGAGGGGCTTATCTGGAAATTGTATGATAACACATTCAATTGGACTATTGAGTCCCAATTTGGTTATACATTGACCACTAATCGAGCTCAGCTACTTGTGTACCAAAGGGCACATAAAATAGCACAGATCGCATCCAGATGCCTTGGTGTTCCACTTGTGGAGATAATATTGTCAGAACAAACAGATCGAATGATCATACCTCCAAAGGATAGACTATATCTTTGAATAAGCATAGCCTTTGTTGGGCCGCTGTTGTGAGCATCGCCAAACTGCGGCTGACTGGTGTCCAAACGATAGTTTGAGGCTTTGCATGTAAAATTAATTCAAGGAATACTTTCTATAAAGTTATCCTTAGATGAAGGAAAACTTTCTACGAATTGGGATTGTCATCTTTGGATCGGTCCTTGATCAAGACCAGTCCACCATTCAGATGGATCCATATGAATCTTCGATTTCTGACCCGGCTATGCGAACATGGAGTCCGGAAGCTTC
>CAYHWL010000013.1:0-19187 GCA_964359785.1 uncultured Methanosarcinales archaeon
TCATCGATCGAGAAATATGCACGGATAAAAGGACTTGGGCTTGTCGGCACTGGGGATTTCACGCATCCAGTCTGGGTGAAAGAGATAGGGAAGGATCTGCGTGACGACGGGAACGGGATATTCTTGAATGAGACCGGGTTTCCATTCCTACTCACCTCTGAAATATCACTAGTCTATACTCAAGACGGCAAAGGGTACAGGGTGCATGTCGTGCTTCTTGCGCCAGATCTTTCCTGCGTGAAAAAAATAACTGACTATCTACTGACAAAAGGGAGGATAGACTATGATGGCCGTCCTATCTTCAAGATCCCATGCGCGGAGTTTGTCGAACAGATGATGTCAATCGACAAAAGGATAGAAGTCATCCCAGCGCATGTCTGGACGCCGTGGTTCTCCTTATTTGGCAGTAAATCAGGATACGATCTAATCGATACCTGCTTTGGCGACCAGATAAAAAACATCCACGCGCTTGAGACGGGGATATCCAGCGATCCAGCGATGAATTATAGATTATCCCAGCTTGATAGGTTCTACTTCGTCTCGTTTTCCGACTCACATTCCTTCTGGCCATGGAGAATGGGGCGCGAAGCGACACGGTTCGAACTAAAAGAGTTAAGTTATGAGAACTTGATTGGGGCATTGCGGACCGGAAATGGACTCGCAGGAACTATCGAGACCAGCCCAAACTATGGGAAGTATCATTATGACGGGCATCGTGATTGCGGAGTCTATCTTTGCCCAGCGGAGACCCGACAAAACAATGGCAAATGCCCAAAATGCGGGAAGGCTCTGACAATCGGGGTACTAAATCGAGTGGAAGAGTTGGCGGACCGGCCGGAGGGATATGTCCGCAAAGACCATCCTCCATTTGTGACATTGCTGCCAATTAGTGAAGTGATATCAAGCGCCATAGGACGTGGAATCGCCACCAAAGGAGTATGGGAGCATTACAACAAACTCATGAAACTTGGAAGCGAGTATAGCGTGGCACTTGATGTGCCACTCGATGAACTCATGAAAGCCACCACACCTGCCATCGCAGAGGCGATCATCGCTTTGCGCGAAGGACGGGTGAAGTATATCCCCGGATACGACGGTGTCTATGGCAAAGCGATAATACTTGACCGGGAAGGGCAAGAGATTGTGCTTGGAAGCGACACTGATTAGGCCATCTTTTTAATCGATGGGCGATTAATAGGATCATGCGAAAGATACTGTCATTGGTCTTGGGGTTTACGATGAGCGCAAGCGCTCTATACGCCCAAAGCCTAGCCACTGACAAAGGATTCTATAAGAAGCTAGAGAGCAAGATAAGGAGCCTCGATGATTGGGTGGCGGATTACGTCCAAAGCGACTTTGACAAGGCCGATAAAAAAGTCAAGATAAAACTCATGAGCGATAATGATCCATTGAGAGGGGCATACATCAGAAAGGTCATCGCGTGTTACATAGAACCAAAGAACACCCTGATACTCCCTGATCGTCCACGAAAACAAGCCGAAATACTTGAAGCAGTCCCACACGAACTGATGCACGCGATACACCATGACATCGCGGAAAATCGAGAGTTCACCGCACCTGCCCTTCTTGACAAGATCGTCATCACCAAGGCAAGCGATCCAAGATATGAGGCCATCCGTCTTAGACTTTGTCTAGAAGAAGAGGCTGAACTACTCAACAATGCCAAAGCCTGCCTGGATTACTGTAAATACAGCATCACCAGCGCATGGAGATTCGCAGAGGCGAATCAGGACATATTCTTAAAAATCAACACCTCCAAAAGAGAACGATTGCTCCAAGGCTCCTTAGGCACGCTTAACAATGCCATCAGAGAGAAGAACAGTCTTAAACGTCAAAAAGGGATGCATGATGAACTTGACAGCATACTAGGCGATAACCTGACCACGATAGAGCAGATGGCCCGAGTGAGGGATGTCTTGCGACAAAATGGCGACATCTATGACCAATGCGATTCGCTTGCTCTAAGCACATATCATCATATCAATGAGGTATGGGACACGTATCTTGAGGTGCTAAAAAAGATGCGAAAAAGGATCCCAAGCGGGACGTACCTGCGAAAAAAAGAGGATATCTCCTACAAGAGAACTCTGCACCAAAATATCATAGAAGATATAGGTCATTCCAAAGTCGCGCTTATCAATCAGAACATCAAAGGCATATTCGATAACCCTGATGAAGTGTTAGCGCGCGCGGCCTCATCACTGTGCAACCTGTATTTTGGACGTGATGACATCTTGGAATTCCGGCTCGACAATGAGTGGCTTGGCATCTTAGAGACTATCAAACGCGATGGTAAACCGATATTTGCCAAGATGATAGAGAAATACGAGACGGGACTTATGATGATAGAAGACGGGATGAGCCCTAGGGAAGTCCAATATCAGTTGAGGCACACCTACAAGATGGAGTACAAAGGCCGGACGTATATCTGGCCGGACAACAAGTATCGCATCAAAGGTACATTGAAGTTTGAAGAGTAGAACACCCTTGACAATCCCGTGCCATCCTTTATAAACCACCAGGGGACTTTGTCTGTATGTCATTCGCAAAGATCCGCCCTATCGAGAACGCCAAGACCATGATAGACATAGCGTTCCGCAAAGGAGCGCAAAGAGTCGCGAACGCCAAGACACCAAGCAAGGACTACACCAAGAAGATACGCGAACTTGAGAGGATCAGGATGCAGGCTATGGCAAATGACCTGATGGCGCGATTCGAAGCCGTGATGCGCGATTTCCCACAACTAGACGAACTCACCCCATTCTACAAAGATCTGGTGATGTGCACCCTAGAGTACGATTCTGTCAAGCAGTCGCTTGGAGGGATGCGATGGGCAAAGGAGAGCATCGAGAGATTCCATCGCGAATACAGCTTCAAGGTCACTAGATGTGAAGAACCAAAAAAGATGCAGGAATACCGTCAGCAATTCTATGGACGCGTGGCTAGCATAGTGAAACAAGTCAATCGGAATCTGCTTGTCCTTGAAGAAGCGCGCAAGATCATCATGGAATTCCCAGTAATCAAGAACATAGACACTGTGGCCATCGTCGGATTCCCAAACGTTGGGAAGACCACGCTCCTCTCCAAATTGACAGGCAGCACACCCGAGATAGCAGGATACGCGTTCACCACCAAGGGCTTGAACATCGGAAACATTGTTGTCGGGAAAAGAAAGATACAAGTGATAGACACACCCGGGACGCTTGCTAGATTCAACCGGATGAACAACATCGAAAGACAAGCGTATCTCGCCATGAAACATGGAGCTCAACTCATGGTCTATGTGTTCGATCCCACCGAAGAGTAT
This sequence comes from uncultured Methanosarcinales archaeon, assembly GCA_964359785.1. Lineage (GTDB taxonomy): Archaea > Nanobdellota > Nanobdellia > Woesearchaeales > JAGWAF01 > JACQSU01. Next base: position 3,329 of record CAYHWL010000013.1, read on the forward strand.
CCACTGGCAAAACAAGAGGAACTCCTTATCATGGTAAAAGAAATCGAGAAACCTATCCTAACTTTCATCAGCAAGACAGACATCGCAGACGCAGAGAAAGTGAGCGGCCTTGTCAAGAAGCACAAAGGCGCGATAATCGATGCGGCCGAATTAAAGAAGAAGATACTTGCGCATTTCCCTCCCAAAAGCGATAAAAAGGCAGAAGAAGAATAACTTTGATGGATAAACGATATCTGGCGGTCTTGCTAGCGATAGGCAGTGTGATCATCATCACATTCTTGTCAGTCTCAATCTTCCCTATATGGAGTGCGGCTTATGGAGAGCCTGATAGTGCTTGGAAGGAGGACGCGCAAGGCGTTTGGCGATACCTGATCTTATTTGGTGGATTACCCCCAATGAGCCAGGCAGAGCAATCGCACATGGCCGATGTGAGAATCTTGATGTGGGGATTGTTAGGCATCGGCGTCGTTTTGGCCGTATTGTCTGGGATCAATATCAGAAAAGAGAAAGACTGGGCAAAAGTTCTGCGCTACGCAGGGACGCTGCTCCTTGCCAAAGTGGCAGTGCTCGCGATAATACCCTTCCCCCTACTATTTGGATGGTTCCATCAGGTCTTCTTCCCCCAAGGCAACTGGGAATTCGCAAGCACGAGCTTCCTAATTGGCCATTTCCCATCGGAATTCTTCACCAATTTCGCAGTCTATATAGGGATAATCATATCAATTGCCGGAGCGATCTTCTTGATAATCAGTGTTATCCCTAATGTGGGACGCAACAAGATATAAATAAAAAAGTGGAATCCCCACATTGTGGTGGACAAAAAACTAATCCTATTTGCGGTTTTTGTGATATTGACACTGCTAGCCGAATGCGAACCTGTCAAAGAGAAAGGATGCACGCTTGAACAAGCACTTGCAGTAATAGCAGCGCAGAACACTACGCAGAATGTCACATCTAATACCACAGAATTGGTACCTGCTCCTGAACCACAAGTCCCTGCAGAGGCCAAATCGGAGACGCCAAAACCCGCCACCGACATCCCTCCTGGACCAGTCACCTCAAATGTCCTACCCGAGATGCCAGAGAAAGTCGTATATGAAGGCGACTATGTGAAATTCCCAAATCTTGAGGCATTCGATCCAGACGGGGACCCACTATCATATAAGTTCACGCCACCCTTGAATAAACAAGGAACATGGCAGACCAAGCGCGGAGACAGAGGGGAATACCGCGTCACAATCACAGTATCCGACGGACAAAATGAGCAATCGCAGGAAGTCAAGATCATCGTGAAGAAACTCAATCGAGCGCCAGTCATCAAAGCAGTCAAATCGCTTAACGTGAGAGAAGGCGAGACACTTGATCATACTTTTAACATCAGTGATCCAGATGGCGATCCAGTCACAGTGAAGATCTCGGGTTGGACAGAATCCCTCCCAAAGACAACAGGATACTCTGACGCGGGAGATTACACCATCGTAGTGAACGCAAGCGACGGTGAACTATCAAGCAAAATCACCGTACCTGTCAAAGTGCTAAATGTCAACCGTGCGCCAATCATCGAGACAATCGCTGATAAATCCGTCCGAGAAGGTGATCTTATCAGCGCAACCCCCGTGGCAAGTGATTCTGACGGGGACAAGATAACATTCACTTATAGCCTTCCACTCAATAGGAGTGGGGAATGGCAGACAAAGAGGGGGGATATCGGGTCTTATAACATCACAGTAGGCGCAAGCGATGGCACGACATCAACCAAAACCAGATTCTCTATCATAGTGTCCGCATCAAATCATCCACCCGTGCTTCTTGGCGTCGAGAACTTGAGCGTCAAGGAAGGAGATACAATCAAGCTTGGCATCACAGCTAGTGATGAAGACAATGACAATGTGACTATCCTCTACACCGGCTATATGAATTCGCCAGAGAAAAAGATTGGATATAACGACCAAGGCACACACGATGTGGTGGTGCGCGCGATGGACGGCAAAGACGAAACACGAGGAGCATTCAAAGTCGTCGTGGAAGAAGTCAACCGACTGCCAGTCTTTGGACCAAATTCCTTCAAATAAACGTCAAGCTCATAAATAGCTGACAAAAACTGGTGATATGGGAAAATCAGACCGGACCAAAGCATTGTACGAACTTCTGGCGAAGTACGAATCTTTAGAGGCCAAGAAAAACTTCCGGCAAAGACAAGAACAGATCGATTCCTATTTCGCAGACATACAAGCAGGCAAATCTTGCGGATCCGGCCTTGCCTCTATGCTTGGCATAGCACCAGAACATCTCCTAAACGCGCTCAACCACCTGAAATGCGACCTTGGAAGCGACAAATCATTGCGCAAACTGCAAGGACTCTCAAAAAGGAATCTCTATAACATCTTGTGCCGTGCTAAGATCGAAGATGTCTTATCTGCCACGGGCCTGTCCGTCGAGTCGCTGCAAAAGATGCTAAATCCACGCGACATAGTAAGCGAACCAGGGATACCTGGGCAGTACGTGACCACGCAAGGGATAAGCAGACTCATCGAGCAATACAAGAAGGAAGATAACCCCGTGACAGAGGCTACACAACCTATCAACACCGTTTTTGTCGAGACCAGTGGCGCACTCTCTATCGCAAGTGAAAGAATGGATGGCTTTGAAGCATCAGATGAGATTGTGGAAGAAGGGGAACTTGAGGAGATCATCCAGACAAGCTTAACTGACGAATCGGATGCGAGTGCTCACAGTATCTTGACGATGCTAAGCAAAGAAGCCTCCAAATATCCACTGCTCACAGATGAACAGGAATACGCGCTTGGGAAAAGAGCGATGACTGGGGACCGTAGAGCGATAGATGCATTGGTCAACCATAATTTCCGTTTTGCACGGAAGATATGCGGAAGATATAGATCAAAATGCAAATCACAATATGATGAATTAGTCATGGCCGGATACTCTGGGCTCATAAGAGCCGCGGAAAAATATAACCCTGACACGGGGAGATTCACAACATATGCTGAAGCTTGGATCAAGAGAGAAGCGATAAATTTCATTCGAGAGACTTGCGCTATCAAGATACCACAAGACGCATACCAATTCTTCCTCAAAGCAAGGAAACTCGCGAGGGAGATGTTTCCCAATCTACTTAAGATAGATCAACAGATGCTATCTGAAATAGTCACTAATGAGGATCAATTAAGGCAACTGTGCGAGAAGCACAATGAGAAAGCGAAAATGAAAGTCACTGTCGAGCGGGCCCGTGAGATCCTCAATGGCGTGACCCACTCCTGGGGGGATTCAATGGGGGACAAGATGCCTGGCACAGGGATACCGATATCTGAAACGGTGGTCACGAATGTTGGGTTAGCTGAGGAGTTGACCACCCAGAATGAATTGAATGAGATACTTAGATCAAAAGTAGACACATTGCCTCCAAATATGGTGCACGTCCTTACACGGCGTTTTGGACTCGATGGGCAGGAGTCTGAGTCACTTGAAGCAATAGGAAATAGACTGGGCGTGACAAAAGAGCGGATAAGACAGATAGAAGAGAAAGCGATCAAGAGACTGCGAGGAAGCACACTCGCTAGACTGCTTGGTGAATGACATGGACACAGACACATACTTCCGGAGGATATGGAGATGCGCTAGGGCGCAAGCCATTGGCATAGGACTCACGTTGGGCTTCCCTGAAGATGCCGATCTAGAAGATTGGCAAATCAAACTGCCGATGGACTGTGCCTTGACAAGATATGCAGGGATATATCGACACCTGGAAGAAAGGACGCATATGAACTGGCACAATGCGCGATAAGGACTTATTCTTCTGACGGCAAGGCAGTCGGGAGGATATGCACTGCGTTATGCGAAAATCAGGCGTTTTGTCCAGAAGAGAAGATAGACAAGCTAAAAACATTGATACTCTACAACTGCTCTGTCGTGAGCGACCAACAGATATTTTACGAATACCAGTCTAATTTCGTCGAAAAGTCACGTGATGCGCGGAATCGATATCAATCAAACCCCGGGCTAGCCTTACAAGCGTGTGATGACGCCGTATCTAAAGGCATCGAGCTGCAAAAAGGGGTCGAGAACGAGTTTATCTATCTGCGGTTCCAGAATATAGAACGGTCGCTCTTGTCGCAGAAAAAGATGATAACCAGATATATCCACTCAAAGAACTATTCAAAACATCTAAGCGCAAACCAGACAGATCCTGCCAATAACCTGCATTAACACTCGAAATCGATGATGGCAGCAAGATCACGGTCGGCTATAGTTGGCGTGAATCCATGCTCTGCGGCCACCCTCTGGAAATCACAGGCATATGTCTTTGTATAGTCGATTGCCAAAACGAATTTTCCATTCTCTTTTATGCTGTCAAGATAGGAGAGTTGTTCATCCACAATGTCTTTGTCCTTAACCTCATCCTCAAAATACCAAGTGTCCTCTTTACCGACACCATCAATGTTAGCCAAATACTTCGACGCAAGCTCCGGACTGTTTTGTGGGATGATAAGGAAGTCCTTGTTTTTTGCCTTCGCTCGCCTGGAGACCGTCTTCACAAAATCGACCATCCTCTCATCGGCATTCTGCTCACCTTTCTCCTGCCAGTACTCATAACCGTCGATGATATCAAGGTAGACACCGTCATAGCCCGTATCGACAATCTTATCGAGCTTGTCTAGGATGATGCCCTGCCAATCTGGATCCCAGAATCTCACTTTGTAATTACCCTTCCAATCCGGGTTCTCTTCCTCGAGCCAAGCTGGATCGCCCTGTGTGAACTCTGGACGCCAGTAATCCCGATAGTCTTCAGCCTCGCCTATCGAGAGGTATGAAACGACTCTCTGACCTTTATCCTGGATAGTCTTTAGATCATCTTTGGTGAACTGCGCGTCATCAATATCCACGACGTAGAGGTCCCTTGGGTGCGCAAGAAGCTTGTCTAACACCGCGCCTTGAAGGAGGAAAGCCCATGAGGAGAAAACAGTCTTTGGAGGAGCTTTTGTGACTGGAGATCTAGGAGACGCTATGACCTCATCTGTCGGAGGGATCTTTGGAGTGATATCCTTTGTGATAGGGACGGATCTGTTTTGAGAGAGGTTCTTTGGCATCTGCGCCTTCACTTGAGGAAAATCAGCATCGATTTGGATCTTCTCTGTGACGTCAATTTGGGCGCTTTGGGCTTTTGAGAGCGGGGTCTTTTCCAAGATCGGAGACGTCTGGACCTGTCGCTCGCAGGCCGCCAAGACAACCAAGATGACAATAAACCAGTGGAATCTCATAAAACCCTATTTTTTGCCCAGAATATAAATATAGCTATTCCTATACTAATTCAGAAAAGGTTAAATACCCCTAGTCTTGCCAGTTGTTTTATGAAAACGGCCAAACTATTTGCGGTTTTCCTTATTGGACTCGTAGCTGCCACAGCTCTAGTCCAGGCATTCAGCTCAACTGGTTTATCAACAACCGTGGGAAGAGTGCTTGGCAAGCTCCCAGAAGGGTATACAAGCGGTAAGCCAATGGCTTACAAGGTGTATATCCCAACGCCAAACCTTGCTCCACGCGTGCAAGGCGATGCGTATCAGTACATGGGAACTCGATGCGAGAAGACCGCTGACGGACAGTTGCGCTTCTTGGCATACAACAGAGTCTGCTGGTTGTCAGAGACCAACAAGGGAAGATGGGTTGACGAAAAGAAGACTTATGTACCATCGGCTTCAAAGACACAAAAGACCTCATGGTCATGCGTCAAGCCTCAGGTAATACAATGCATGGGATCAAACTGCCCAACAGTGGTATGTCGCGCCCTAGCTAAGAAAGTCAAGTAAACCCTTCTTAAGGATTTTTTTTGTATTTTATTGTTTTTTACTCATTCTAGAAGAATGATACCCGCAGAGACGAATCTCTTGCCTTGCGTCTCAAAATTCTTCTTGAACTTCTTTATCGTGCCTATCAAATCGATGCCTGTGCCTTCGATGCTGGGACGCCTCTTCGCAGGGTACGCACAAGGATCTGGTTTTGTGCAAGCCTTGCAGATATCACATGGGCCCATGGAAAGCGAGAGGGCTTTTGGGAAACCATTTAGATTGAGCTTCTGCTCGATATCAAGCATGGCCGCCCTGAACTCCTTGAGGGGCATCTGACCGTTCTTGCCAATCACCAGGATGGCTTTAGTGTATTCACGCATGAGATTGCGCATCTGATCAGGAGAGATGCTTGTGGGTGGATAGGACCAGTTGATATCATTGAATTCACTGAAAACCGCCTTTTGGAACACCCAGTCTTTGACATCGATCTTTGAGGTATAGATGACCAACGCCTCATCAATGCCGTACTGACGGCCTGCCGCCAAAGTGATGTCAATCTCAGTCATACCGACGACTGTGGGCATAGGGGTATAAAAAGGTAGGGAATCTTTGATGGTGGTAGCTTACCCAAAAAATTCTACAATAGGGATCCTTTTGAGCCCATCGATGCCGTTGAAGTCTTGGTCATCGGTTATTATCTCTTTAATGTTTTTTGACATGGCGCAAGCTACGTGAATGGAATCTCTAGGTTTTAACCCATGGGTTCTGGCTAATTCCTGGGCCTTCTGGATGATATCCAAGCGTACGTCGATAAACTCCAGGTTTGGGATGGCAAGGAATTTGTCACCTTTGTCCTTGGATGCCTCTATAGAGATGGTCTTTCTGACCGTCCAGACGAATTCGTCCCAAGTGAGACAAGAAGTTGACGCTTTTAGAACTCCTGTGGCCACATCTAATAGGATCTTCATCGCATTTGGATCCAGTTGAATCGCGGCGATGAATACATTGGTATCAATGTAGTATGCGGTCTTCATATTGCGACTCGATTATCTTTTTGATCTCCTTTGCGTTTAGCTTTTTTTGAGGTCTATCGGTTTTTACGAAATCTGCCAACCAGTCCTTTGGGCTTATCGCGGGTTCGATAATGATCTGGTTGTCCTTTATTGTGAAGACCAAGTCACTTCCAGTATGTAGATTGAATTGGGTCCTTACATCCTTTGGAAGAACTACCTGCCCTTTTGGGCCGACTGTTCGGTGGATTTGGAGCATAGAATCCTAGATGATCCACTTATTTAAATAGATTCCTACTAGATAGTTGGAATTATTCCAACTTGGTTGGGATATCTGCGGAGCTGTCAATAATCTTAACATTTAAAAAGGGGTCATTCATCACCTCGTGTATGGACGCGACAGTAAGCAATTTTAGGAGCTCAAGGCACCGACAGACCGGAAACCAGATGGTCATCCACGTCGAAGGAGTCGAGAATAAAGACAAGGCCACGGCTCTTGTCGGTAAAGCTGTCGTGTGGAAAACACCAGGTGGAAAAGAGATCAAAGGGAAGATCACCGCCGCGCATGGAAATTCTGGAGCGGTACGCGCTCATTTCGAGACGGGGATGCCAGGACAGGCAGTCGGCACCAAAATCGAGATAAAGTGAGATTAAATATTTAGGAGTTTTATCTGTTCTTGGATTTGCCTCAAATGAGATTTGGTTTTTGAGAAGTATAGTGTTGCAGGAGATAGCAATGATAGAGTCACTATGATGGTCGCTAGTAGCTGCCCGGTATTTTGGAGGTCAATCTGCTTACTGATCAGAGCCAAAGATAAGCCAACCAGATAAGTGAAGATAATCACAATTGTCGTGGTTTGATATACGAGATATTTATTGTACGCGAGATCCAACAAGTTCTTCTTGATTTTATCGTCTATCTCCTTGATCTTAATCACCAAAAGCCACTGCTAAACAGATTATACCTATAATCGAGAGAAGGCTCGATAACGCGCCATACAGGTAATTTTGCGTTAGAAATAAAGGCACGGAACTTGTCACACCTATCACGAGGCAGGCCACCCCGACCACCGCGAGGATATTCTTATTTGTTTTAGCCATAATACACGAAGATCTCTCTGATTAATATATCTTCCTAGAACTGCATCGATGTCAATTGATCTCTCACAGCCATATAAGTGCCTGTGAGGACGCACTTCGAGACTGGGATGCCAAGCGGTTGGGACGAAAATAGAGATTATCAACTATTCTCAAATACTTGACGATAGCTTATTTCGGATCGTTTGTAAGGTACCCACCATAGAGGTCCCAATATCAGCGATCTTAGTTTGTTCATAAGATATCCATGACTGCACCGTCTGTATATGTGGGTTGAGCACTGCTTGGAGTTCACGCGGTTGTTTTTCCATAAAGGAAATGAGATCATTCATAGCCTTTCTTGCGCGATACGCAACGACAAGGTTATCATCGGCAATTGCGTCTAGATTCTTGAATTCATCACGCAATTCCTTCAAGACTGACTTATAGGATTCCATAAACTGATCTGGATCACCATGCTCAAAAGAGTCCGCTAATTCACCAAGATTGTCGAGTTCATGCTTCTTTTGGGTCTTGATCGTACGAGACAAACGTCTTGCCGCACGCGTGACACGCCTGGTGGAACTTAGTGATATCTGTTGCAATACAAAAGCTCCTCTTTTTTGCCTGCGTTCTTCTAACCTTAACTGATCCACGAAAATCAGCAATTCACTCTCTAAAGCAACAGTATCCTGATATAATGAGGAATACAGTTCATCGTCCAATCCTGTTTTTCTTGCAACTCCTAAATGTTCGACCAGCTTCATTATTACCGTATCCACAAGAACCATTATCGTACTTTGAAGCTGCATATCCGCCTTGTACATATCATCAATCATCTCACGGAAATCTCTGTCCATAGATTTCATCTCGGATTGGAGAAGACCAACCGCATTCTCCCACTCTTTTGGACTTTTGGATGGTGAGATGCTCCTAAATCTGTTTACCGCTCGGCGTATATCCGAATCTGATTTTTGGATGATCCTAAACTGTCTTCTTAAGCTTCTTTCCGCATATCTCATCGCAGTCTCTGGTGAGAAGAAAAGATTGCTTGCAGAAGCGGCGAATTTTTGCGGAAGGACTTTTCCCTTGAGGTATCCGATGACTCCCATACCCTTTTCTCACCTTCTCCCGTATTTATATCTATGGCTGTGCATGGAGCTTGGCCGCCATGACTGGATTTGCCATCAAGTTCTTGATCTTCTGGTCAAGGATCAAAATCTCACTGTGTAAAGCGTCAATCTTCTGGGAGATAGGCATGATAAGCTCGTAATGCGTGATAATACTATTCACTACAGCTTTGACAGCTTTGATCGCTGTCCAATAATCGTGATGAGCAACCAATTTGTCGATGCTTGATTGTATGCTGTGGAATTCTTTTAGAGGCGGAAGCGAGACTCCCATACCAGAAATGGGGCTGTTCGCAAGCTGATCATATGAGAGTATCACACTGTCCATCTTGTCAAGCAAGGCTTTCCTTTGCGTCATCATAGCCTCAATCTGCTCGATATACTGGGACATGCTGCCAAGCTCAACAGAATCAGATCTTTTATCCTGATAGATGAATTTCTTGATCATCTGATACTCCTTGATCATGTCCTCCTTGAATCGTTTGAGATCTTCAACCTCTTCGTCACATTCCTGCTTGATAGAATGATGCCTTGTGAATTTGGCCAACAAACGCTCTTTTCCGGTAGGAGCCAGTTCGCTACGTAGATCGCCTATCTTGATCCCTGCCGTCTCAAGATTCGTGATAAGGTCATGATTTTGTTGGAAAATCGCACTCACTGACTGCACCATCGCCTTTGATTTGAATCGCAACTGATACTGCTCTACTTTCTCCAGCTCTCCCGCATAATTTCTGAGAAGGGCTATCTGTGAGGAGAAATCATGTGACCTCATGTTCGCCAAGGTGTCTTTCAACTGACTAAAGTGCTCCTCAAGCTCCAATTCAATCTGCGTCTCATGATGTATCGCTTCTTGGAACGCCTTTGACTTGACTTGCTGTGGAGTCGCGTTCGCCAATCTTTCCTGGATCCGCCTTTGGAACTCGACTGATGAACGGTTGATCTCATGGACAAGAGTGTTCATATTGGCAATCTCAAATCCATCAGCAGGGGTGAGAGTCGACAATACACTTAGAGTAGAGTTTATCGTATTAATAGTATTGATTGTGGATTGCGTAAGCTGTGCATCTGAATTGTCGTTAGCCTTTTGCGCAGCCAGACGCATCGATGTGAGCGCCTCCTGGAGCCCCCTAATCGAATGAGGACCAAGTTTTTTTGAATTGGTGAGCAAAGCCTTTAGCTCCTCATTTTCTTTGCGCAGCACCTCAAAACCTGCATTGAGGTCCTTTAATCCTGCCAATTGATCCAGTTGAGTGGCCATCTCTTGAAGTTTATCCGCCATTTGCTGGAAACCTGTATCCTGTCTCTTGGATAACGTATCTATCTTCGCACCAAGTTCGTCAGCGATACGAGTCATGGCCTGGGAATTTTGCTGTAATAGACGGAGAACCTTGGCGTCCATAATTTCATCTGAAACAGAGGGGATATTGTTGATGTTGCTTAAAGTTTGGTGGACATGGAATTCTATGTCTTTGCTATCCTCTCCAGGTTCATGAGGGATCTTCTGGATCGCTTCAAGAAGAGTGTTCATGCTATCGGTGATGAATTTTTTTGTCGCGGGAGTGAGGCCTGCATTCTGCTTTTTGTCAAGCGCTTTATGTACCTCTCTTGTCAAATCCGTCATTTTGGCATCTAGAGCAGCCATATGTTCATTCACTTTGCCAAGATCGACAATCGTAGTAGACTCCACCCTCCCTTTGATGAACTCCAAGTCTTTAGCCACAGCTGCCACGCTATCAACCACACCTTTGAAGGATTCATTCATCTGCGTGAAACCTTCCTTAGTGACTTTGAGAAGCTCGTCTAGCCTAGAGGTGTTGGCCTTTAAACCATCGATAATCTGGTCTTTTATCCCGTCAAACTGAACTGCGATCTTGGCTTGGATATCATGAGTTATGGTCGTGATGACCGCTTTAATCTCACTAACCCCAGGAGATTTTGGCAAGGCTTCAATCGCATTCAATACGCTTTGGAAGTGCTCTTGCAAGAAAATCTGATTCTTCCTAGTGAGGCCTGTTGGGATCGATCTGATCTGCGCTTCGATACTGGCAAGACTGATTATTAGTGGATTCAGATCGGTATTTGTGAGCGTAGCTCTTCCTTCTAGTCTCTGGATAATAGGAATGACTTGATTGGCAACTATGTTGTTCACTGCGCTTATATTGGTGTTGATGTCCAAAATACCCTGGCGAAGCTGTCCCTGGATGAACTGCAATTCCTTCATCATAGAGTTGTAATGTGCATCAAGATCCCGGTTCAAATCATTTATGCGGGATTGGACATCTGCTGATGCTTGATGTACCTCTCGTGAGACCCATTGTCTAATGTTTAATTGAGTATTGTCAATAGCATCTTGGATCTGCGACATTTTAGGATTTGTTCTTGCCATGTAATCCGTGGTCTTCTTGATCAAATCCAGCGTCCTAGTAATCCTGTCTAATGTAGCTGGTGGAACTCCACCAGGTATACCTCTGGCTGTCCAATCATTGAGTATACGCAGGACCTCTCCAGAGATCCGTTGAAGATCCCTAGACTGGTTGATCAAATCATGCGTGTTTGACTCTATCGTGCCTGTATTTGTGTCAATCCGATTCACAGTGGCAGTCATTGAACCTAAGTCGGTGATAAGGAAGTTCAAACCATCTATTACTGAGGTTAGGTCGACTGTTGTCGGTGTACTACTAATCGATATTGTGGTGCTTGCGGTTGTCATTTTAGCTTGTGTCCACTGTCGCGGTAACTATTATTCTTGTTCCTGGTGTGACAGTAGTCGGAACAGTGATAGCTTGGATCAGCCATCCGGAATCGCGTGAACCGGTCGGACGATAACTCGCATTTTGTACACGTTCACTATGGATAACTGCCGCGCCATCCATCAAAACAATCTCGTCACCCAGGCCGCCTATGAACTTAGCGCGATCACAGGATTTGGTATCTTCAGAGACGAATATAACCTCGATTGTATCTCCTGGGTTGTACGGGCCTGGATAAGGCGCGTGAGTACTTGGATTTAGGCAAACAACCTGGGCTGAAGGCCCGGGAGTTATCCCTGCAGGAAGACCAGCATACTTCGCAGTCCCGCCTCCGCCCCCTCCTCCACCGCCGGTTTTCTTGGGAGTGCCGCTGGTGGCCATCGTAGCCAAACTTGAGACGCCGCCTTTGATTGCGCGGAAATAGTATTTGTAAGGAGCCATCCATGAGCCAATATTCGAGTCAACATCTATATCTTTGAATGTTCCGCTTGTGAAACCAGGATCAGTAGGGCGGAGCGTCGCGACGATGGATTCCGTCGGGATAATGAAAGGCGCTCTCGTCTTTGTTATCACTATCTCTTCCACAGCCTCTGCCGCAGGAGGGGTGCGCCATCTCAATTCCACAGCGACGCCATCTTTGCCTGCAGGATCGACTACGCCTCTTGCGGAGACATGGGCTATCCGGCTTGGACGCTCGGTGCCAAGAACTTTTCGCGCGAAAAGATCCTTGAAGTAGTTGAAGAAGTTCGAGCCGCCACTCATGATAGGGCCAGTGCTCACGAATTCAGAAAAGAGGCCCATAAGGAATATGACAAGACCAATCGCTAGCATCAAAGATTTTATCACATATAGATCTGACACCAGATTGATACCTATCCCACCTTTGCTCACTACATCAAGATACGAACTTAGAACACCGCCTCCCACAATCAAAGAGAAGCCGAATTTTACCCAGCTCATGGGGTGCCTCCTGCAGGCGGTGTGGTGCCTGAAACAGTGGGTGGAGTGATGCCTGAAACATTGAGATGACTAAGCACCCTGTAAACACCAAGAACAGCAAAGAATGCCAATATGAGACCCAACCAGTAGACAAAAGGCGTCATGACTGTGATGATCTTATTTGTAGGAGAGAGATTACGCACGGCAAAAATGTATGCGAATGGAAGCCACATGGCTAGTGTCACAGTAAGGATCTTGCCTTGTTTGTTCAGTTTAGTGTCGTCTCCAAACACACCAATCCTCACCACGCCCACCGAAAGCGCGCAATAACTGATTATCCAAAGAGAGATTATGATAAAGGTGTATTGGAGCGATTCGTTTGAGAGATAAGGAAGATACTTTTGCAGGGCGGCAAAATTGATCTGGGGAATATTGAGATACTGCGCATACGCTACAGATGAACTTAGAATACTCGCTATCAACCAGCTTGATTTTTTCATTCTATCCCTCGTAAACACGAATGGGACAGACCAAGCACTATTTATATACTTTTCTTCTCTAATTCCAGAATGTCGAATAAGGGCGATTATTGGTAATTTCTCATCGCGTCATTGATCGCATTTATGAGCTGTCCCTGGTTATCATATTGATTTGGATTAGTTGGTCCATTGACGAGCCTTAAGACCTCCTTCATCCTTTTTATACTGACAAAGCCTTCTTCGTCAGTGGTCGTGGCAAGGATATTTGGCATACAGGCATCGTTCCCAAGATATGCTCTGGTTACGGTCTTGTAGATCCTCTTGTATAATTCATTGGCTTCCTTTTCATATCTTTTCTCAATCTGGTAAGTCTCAAAAATATCGACCAATTCCTTTCCTTGGATCTCCTGGACAAGGGAAGGTTTCAGAGCAGGTCTGCGAGAAGGGATTGGATCTGGTTCTGCTACAATCATCTCCAGAGAAGGCTGTGGAGCAGGGGTTCTTGAAGGTTGAATACTTGGCGCACTAATAGACGGCTTGCTCTGTGGCAGACTCAATTTTTGTTTCATATTGATATAATCATCGACAAAGTACCAAGTTGCGCAGCCGCCTACGAAAGCCAAGATGTATTTCCCAAGTTCATTTCCCATAATAGGGGATTAAAAAAAGAAGTACTTAAAGCTGTTTAGTCTGAACTGTAAGCGGACATCAGATCTTGCACGGTATTGATGAACTCTTTGTCGGTGCCATACTGCGTGGGCCTAGCATCGCCGCATACTAAATCCCGCAAATGCTCAAGCCTCTTGACATCCACAAGACCCTTCTTGTTAGTCACCGTCTCAAGGATGTTGGGCATCATGCCATCATTTCCAAGATATGCTCGGGTCACGGTGTTATAGATGCTCTTGTAGAGTTGGTTGGCCTGGTTCTCGTAGCGCTTCTCTATCTGATAGTTACCAAAGATATCAACCACCTCACTGCCTTTTAGTTCCTCCTCTAGAGCTTTGCTTAGCCTTGGATGACTTCTTGGTTGAGGAGCTGGTTTGGGCGCATCATCAAGAGCCTCTTCGAGTGAAGGTTTGGCGGTTGGAGAGGGCTGTGCGCTTGGCTGTAGAGCAACCTTGCCATCCTTTCCGACTAGCTTTTGAGCCTGTTCTGGAGTCACGTACACGATGGTGAGACCGTTCACATCTTTACCTGCGATAACATTGCCGTTACCGACGGAGACGCTGTTAGTGCCCAAAGCGTACGCCCCATAAAGGAGGCCTGCGCCTGCAACTGTGCCTATCACATATGTTTTCCAAGTCATTCTATCCACCCCTTTTTAAGATGATTTAGTTGTCGCAGCAGTCGTCGCAGTCAGTCCCAGTACACCAGTGGCCATTCTTCTTCTTTGGCGTAGGTTTTGGAGCTGGCTTTGGCGTTGGCGCGACTTTTGGCTCTGAACCAAAGACGACGTTTAGCGTCGGGTTGATGTTCGCGCCTTCAAGTATCTTCGTCTGACCTTGGTAAGAGGTCCCTTGTTCTTTTGGAACGACATAGAGTATCTGTGCGCCTGAAACATTGCCGCCTGCGATTATGTTGTCGCTGCCGATCACAGCATCAAGGCTTGTGTTTGTGACAGTTTGGGTAGGCTCTGCTTGGACTGTCTTTTCAACATCAGTCACATCTTGCGCGGATATGATGTTCCTGTTGCCGATCTGGTATCTTTTTGGGAGTTCCATACCAAAGGTCTTGGTCGTGTTGCCCGTAGCGCTGTATTCCACGCTAAATGATTTTGAGGGTTTTGAAGCCGAGTCCTTATTTATGGCCAAATATCCTGCCACTGCCGCTCCGATAAGAGCCAATGCTCCTAATGCGATCGCTGGTGCCTGACCTTTCCTGTTGCTGTAGTTTTGTATCATTGTGTATTACCTCTTGTTTGTAACTTGATAGTGGTGAAATGATGCGCTAGTATATAAATGTTTCGCTATTATTGTTACTTAGCAGTGACAACATATATTGGGTCACCTCGACCACGTATCAGCAATCTTTAGAGATCTAGGCACGTTTTAAGGTTAAAGCCGTCGGAGAATATTCTTTTGCTAGAAGGCATAATAGTGTGTTCACTGCAAGAAAGCGCCTATTATCAAGAAGAATGACTCGATAATAAAGACGATACGATAGATCATCGGGTCCAAAAGCGGGATATTCCAGCCAATTACGCCAAAGAGGTTGAGGATAGGAATCAGACCAGCTAGGATCATGACGACTCCTAATGCCAGGGAGACATAACCATACCATTCTCCCCATTCTCCGAACACGTCGACGATGAGGTAGACTCCACCAGCGGCCGCGATATAGAGCAGGACTGTAGGAGCCAGAGTATCAAGAAAAGATGGAAGACCAAAAGGGATCAGTTTGAAGTAAGACAATAGTGGTATGACACCGAAAACTAATAGTATGATCCCCAGGATAAGCGAGATCCAAGACTTTTCGTGTTCCCACATGGTAACAGGAAGCCCACAATACCCTTACTTAAATGTTTCGGCAGAATCTGGGGCAAATTTATAAGCGAAATCGGAATCCCCCTATGATGGAATACGGGTCTATAATATCACTGATATCTGCCATAGTTGGGTGGGGGTTTGCCGGAATTCTCTTAGGGACATTCAAACCATCCGTGTCACGAAA
>CAYHWL010000014.1:0-2375 GCA_964359785.1 uncultured Methanosarcinales archaeon
AAAAATGATTGATCTGTATACTGCAGAAGTGACAACTAATTACGGAACTATACACACAGCCCTAATTTCCACAATCAATATAAACCACCCTCTTGTCATCATCCCTATCGGGCTGGTAGTACAATCCGGTAGTATGCCCGCCTGGCTTGCGGGAGGCTCGGGGTTCAAATCCCCGCCAGTCCATTTAATCTAGTGATTTCTCGATTTCTTAGCGAATACCAAATGATAAATGGACTGGCGGGTCCCGAACGTCAGTGAGGATATCCGCCAGTCCACGAACGAAGTAAGTGGAATGGCGGGCAACAAATTCTCTCAAGAATTTGGCTTGTCCGCCAGTCCATTTCCAATCCTTCGTCGTTACATTTATTATCTCGGATTAGTGATCGTTTCCAATGAAAAAAATCACCCTGATCCTCTTATTACTCCTCATCCCTGTGGTCTTCGCGGCAAGACCGGATTTCCGTATCCTCAAGTTCTGGTCGGAATCTGACTCATATATCCCTTTTGAGCCGATAACGATGCATGCTTTTGTTCTCACAAATGAGGGTGCTGCGGCAAAGCCCATGCCTGAACTTGATATCCATGTTAGGGTGGAGTCCGACAATCTGTCAAGATCGCTCCAAGCTAGATTCGATGAGAGCAAAAATCACTATATCATCAACGGGGGCGTTCTTGCGCCTGGCAGATACAAGGCCACGCTTCTTGTCCAGAAAGAGGCTTTTTTGGCCATGCAGGATATAGGATTCTCGGTCTCACAGAGCAAGAGCATCCAGACAGTCAAGGAGAATGAGATCTTCACCCTGCAAAAAGCCAAACAGGCAGCCATCGGTCTTGATCTATTGATTTGGCTAAAAGAGATGGATGAAGAGAACGCGAGTTTCACTTTCACAGATGCTACTGCGACCCAATTTAGCGGCGTATTGAGCGAGGGCGCCACCGCGGCCATCGCTGGTTATGATATAGAACTCCTGTCGATCATTCCACAGGGCGCCAAACTTAGGGTCAGACGTGCGCAGTTTTCATCGAATCAGACCCTGGCCGCGGAAGCGATCCCAGACTCCGTGTCTACTATTCCACAAAAGAAGGTGGCTCCTTGTGATGGCTGCAGAGCCCAGGATGGCAGTTGCCGTCTGGTGGGTGCGCATTTCGTCACTGGGCTTGAGGCGGTCTATTGCGGGATAGACCTCGTCCCGCACCCTCAAAAAACTTACAAGCAAGCTTGTAGTGTCAACTATGAATGTTATGATTATGAGTGTAACAATGATCTTTGTGTCAAACTAGAGGAACAATCGAATTGGAAGAGATTCGTGGCTTGGATAAACTCGTTTTTCGCATGATCAGAGCTTCTCTGTGATCCAGCTAGTCGCTTCAGCTATCAATCTGTTCACGCCAGGCATGACCGCGAAGAGATGATCGCACCCGCTAAGAATTTTCAGTTCACATTTTATTCCGATTGTATTCTTGAGTTCTTCTGACTCGGCTATAGGCATCCGTTTGTCCTGTGCGCCATGCAGTATCAATACGGGTATCTCAAGATTAGCCGCGCTTCGGTTGATATCCACGCTTTTCAGATAGTTAAGATACCTATCAGGGTCACCCAGCCCTATCTTGAGCAGCACCGCTCGTGTCACCTGTGGATTCAATTGTGGATGCGCGGCTCCAGCGACATCGACTATCGTCTTTACTCTTCTATCCAACGCGCCTTCCATTATCACTACACCGCCGCCCATGCTGTGTCCGACTAGCGCAAACTTGGTATAGCCCATGCTTTCAAGATGGTCCAAAGCAGAATGCAGATCTCCTTGCTCTTTATCGTAATTGGAATCCACAAACAGACCTTGGCTTTCTCCATTGCCAGAAAAATCGAATCGCAATACCCCATACCCCTTGGAGCATAGTCTACGCGCGAGCGCGGCCATCCAATAGACGTCCTTATTTGCGCGGAATCCGTGGCAGATCACTACCGCTTTGTTAGTCTTCTTAGCGGGATTATGTAGTATCCCCACCACTTTCTCTCCTTCACGGTTCGAGAATTTGATTCTCTCCTCTTTCATGGGGATTCCATGGGCACACACATTTAAAAACTCATCACATCTTTTCGCATCTCACGGGCGGATAGTTCAGTTCGGTAGAACGCTCCCTTCGCAAGGGAGAGGCCCCGGGTTCAAATCCCGGTTCGTCCATTGCGTGATTAAGGGATTTGAACATCTCCTCACTTCGGTTCGGAGCCCCATTGCGATGTGAATCCCGGTTCGTCCAGAATCACGATTTGAACCCGGGTATGTAATGTCCCGGGTTCACAACAAACAATTTAATCACTCTTCTACACACAATTGTTTGTGGGAAGTTGTCCACAGACAACTTCAAATCCCGGT
>CAYHWL010000014.1:2475-18618 GCA_964359785.1 uncultured Methanosarcinales archaeon
TCGTCCAGATCAGGATTTGAACCCGGGTATGGAATATCCCGGGTTCACAACAAACAATTTAGTCACTCTTCCACACACAATTGTTTGTGGGAAGTTGTCCACAGACAACTTCAAATCCCGGTTCGTCCAGATCAGGATTTGAACCCGGGTATGGAATATCCCGGGTTCACAACAAACTCCAACAGGAGTTTGTGCACTGATGAGCTTTGCTCATCATGTGAATCCCGGTTCGCCCATTGCACAGCCTATTTCATAGAGTTTACCATCTGCTGCAGGTAATTTCAGTCGGTGACAATTTGTCACCACCTCGCTTCCTTCTTCTCTAAGCCTTTGGCTAAGCTTATTCCAGTACTTTCTAGCCGTTTGAAAATCCTCCTGGTCAGTTAAGAATGCAATAATATCAATAACAGAGTAATACCATTCTTCATTATACCAGAGTCTCCGAAATTGTTTCCCTTGGAAAACTATTAGTGACGTGTGTTCTGCTAGCTTATCTGCCATTCTCTGCCCCTTCTAGTGAACTTCTGATAATTTTTAGGAAATTAACACCATATTTCTCAAAATTTCTTTCTCCAATACCCTCAATTTCAATCATCGCTTCTTTTGTCATCGGCTTAGATTTAGCTAATCTCTTTAAGACAGAATCATGAGCTATTACATAGGGGGGAAGATTTTCGGCTCGCGCAAGATCCATTCTCATACCCCGTAGTTTTTCAAACAACTTACTCTCTTCTAGACTTAATTCAATAGGTGAAGATGGAATCGCAGGCTTAAACCTGTCTCTATTCATCTTATCCATTTTATCATGAAGAAATGCCACGACCGAGTCCATCACTCCTCCCAATTCTTCAACACTATTGGCACCAACTTTTACAGAGCCAACATACCAAGAACCCTTGGGAGTTTGCTTAAATTCTACGTCAAACTTCTTTTCCTCTTCCATTTTTAGTTAGGACCCGCCAAGCTTTATAATTTTTGTCCCCGATTCTGTCGAATTGTTGCCAAAATCAGGCAATAACCTGTCCCTCAATTGACTTAACGAAATTTCAACAAAATTAGTTACCTGATTCCGTCTATATAACCTACTTCAGTCTCTTGAATGCTTCCCTTACATATGTCTCTGGCCACTCTCCTTTACGCAGTGAATCTCGTATCTGTGTGTCAGAGTATCCTATCTGTCTGCTGTTCTTGATAAAAGTGATTGCATCCGCGACGTATTTCTCCTTCTCGCTTGGACGCGCGCCTTTCACCCAGTACAATAATATGATGACTACGATGAAAACGAATGCCCCTATCCCGATGACAAGAGTCCAATCAAATGCGCTTCCAGGCGTCTCTTCTTGGCTGCTCACTTCGAGTGGAGCGGTTTCGATGATAGGCTCCTGCGCAGGTTCAACAGGTTCGGAAGGCAATGCAGGCGCTTCAGTTTTTGGTGCAGGTAAAATTGCTTTTTGGACAGGTGGAAGCGCTTTCTCGACAGGCGCAGGTTGTGCGACTATCTTGGTCACATTCCTCGCATCACTCTTACCCGGTTTGCATTCACGGCGCAACGCAGGTACGACTGGTCTTGCGCAATGATTTTTGTCCCAGCATTTTCGCGTCTGGTATCCAGAAGATGGGCAGGGGTCGGGCGAGTATGTTGAGCAGTTCCAATTTGATGTGCATTTGGACGTGCTGATGTTTGCGCCGGCGATCCCAGAGATGTTTATCGTCTTGTTCACACCTGGCGAGACATAATCATTGGTGAAATCCGGCGGGATATAAACGCTCTTCTTCTTTTTCTTTGTAGCAGGCGGCAAATACTCCAGATCGCTTTGATCGATCTCCATGACTGCGGAGTGTGTGAGTCCAGAGATGATATAGTGGGTCGCGTTGACAGAGCAGTTCATCGCTCCATTCATTCTCCCATCACAGATCAGCCGGTATTCCGCGGCGTTATCACATCTTCGGCTCACTGCAGAGATATCTTCAACATGTGCGTCTTTGACGCATACCTGTGTCCCATTTGTCGTCCGTTCCAGATAAAAGGTCTTTATGCCTTCTTGATTGATTATGATATAGCTCTTATTATTCTCTCTTTGTCCCATGACGGCTCTCAAAGACGAGAGATCAGTGAAATTGGCATCCAAAGCCACAGAAGCGATTCTTTTTCCGTAATAATCCACATCGACTGTCTTGTTTGTCAAGAACAAGCCGTAGTTGTTATCATTAGGCAGTCTCAAGAAAGCGAAGTTCCCCGTCAGGGTGCGAAGATCCGTCCTCTGGCAGGCGCAATCATTTGAGCAATACAAACATGATTCATTAGCTTCACAGGCCCCATTGCCACAAATAGGTGTGGTGAGATTCAAGCGTAATGCGCCAAGCGTCACCTGTCTGAATGTAAGGCTCCCCTGATAGTATCCATTCACATAGACGGATAATCTGTCGCCATTTAAAGGCCCATTTACTCCAGGAGTGACAAGCAAGGGGCTAACCTCTGTGGTCCCATTCACAAGCATGCCTTTGTATACAGTTTCATTATTTGGGTTTATGATATGAAGGAGATTCAAGTCCCCTGCCCCGATAGCCGAGACGTATATCTGTCCAGGCAAAGTAGGCACTGCTTGTGCCGCAGAGATTGCCATCATCGTGATTAGCACGATGGTCCAGTTATATTGTTGCGTTCGCATTGTTTGTGGTATGGAACCAGTATCCGGCTCCGCTCTCGAGTGTTGTGTTCAGTGGCACATTGATGGTGCTTCCATTTTGCACTGTGAAGATCGCGTCTATCACGTTGACAGCATTATAGTACGTGTTCATTATCGTGCATGGGACTGCGTTTTCGGTGTCTTCTCTGATGTCTCCTGAGACGACAGTCACATTTGTCTTACAAGTCTCATGTCGGGGTACACCCACTAGGTTGTCGCCTTGGACGAATCCTTTCCTGTACGTCCCATTATAAGGCATCCCCGTGAAAGTGAATGTGATAGTCTCATTCGTGTTCACCAGATAACCCTTTCCAGGTTCTATCTGGGGCATATTGGATGGTGCTAGCGACAGGGGGTTGTAGACTCTCCACGCATTGTCGTATGTGAGCACTTGTTGCACCCGTCCAAAGTAAGGTGCGAACCATTCTGTGGAATTCATAAGAGGTATCACTGGGAAGCTTATCGCGCTGATCCCTGGGCCTACGGTGTATTTCACGCTTCGCAAGACTGGCATTGTTGGGGGATATTTTTCCGCCAGGACATCGACGCTAGGGATAGTTTCGACAGAAGATGGGCATCCGTAATTTATTCCGGAAGCGGGAGCCGCGCAGACCGGTATAGAATAGTCTCTTGGTGTATTATTGCCTCGTATCAAGACAAACACGAGGGTGTCATTCGAGACCCATGATCTCATTGTGTCATTCTGTTGTGCCACAGTTCCAAAGATAGCGTGCACTGGGTCGCTTACAAGTATCGCTTTGCCTCTTGCCCTGCCCACATCCATCACAGAGGGTAGAAGCCGGCCTAACGCGTCAAGACTCCCATTTTGAGCATAGATCCCCACTGTTATACTTATGTTCTCTGTCGGATTGAGATATGAGGCCGCGCTATGCGCTGGGATCGCCCCTTGTGCATTGACTAGGTATTCTTGCGTGAGGGTCACTCCTTCGGCAAGCACTGGCGGAAATATCATAGCCGCCGCATTGACTGATTCGATCGGGAAATTCAAGGAAAGCGAAGTGGTCGCATTTGTTATCATCACACGATACTGTCCAGGGATTGTCAGGTTCAGGTTATCGAATTTCACAAGCGCGACACAATTCGCGTTGCATGTGAGATTCACTATGGGTATCGAGATTATGCTTGTCCCATTTGGTGTTGTTATGTTTCCTACAAAGCTTGTCCTGCTATAGTTTCCTCCGGATATCTTGATCATGGGAGTCACCACCGTGCCGCTATACACTCGAGCGGGAGTCTCCATAGTGGCATTCACCGCCGGAAGATAGCACCCACTAGCGGGACAGGGGGGCGCCACATACATGCAAGATGAGTCCACACAGCTTAAGGTTCCAGGGCATCCGCATTTCGTGCAATTCGAGACAAATGAAGCGCTAAGCGCGCACATGTATGGTTTATCGCCGCAGCTGCCTATCGGAACCCCAGAGCATGTCGGTTGGAAGGATGACGGGACATCTGATAATTGTGTTGTGAGATTCACAATCACATAACTCCCAGAAGTGGACTGGGTCTGTACTGCCAATGAGCAAGGATAGCTTTGGCATCTGGAATTCACAAAACTGCTTAGGTTCTTGACTTCTTGGGTGTAGATGACGCTGATATCAATGAGTTCCAAACGATAGGGGATGGCTGGATTATATGTAGTGTTTGATGATACAGTTATCCGATTGACGCAATCACGCTCATTGCAGGTCCGATTCAAGAGTGGCAAAAGGTCTACTATGTCCGATCCGGCTATCGTCTTGTTTGGTGAGGCGAAGATATAACGCGTCTCTGGGTTCACTATTCTTGCCTTCGCCTCAATTATAGATACATTATTAGGTATGCTAATTATCAAGGTGCCAGGCAATGTCAAGGGATTTGGCGAGTCTAATGCGCTTATGACTACGACGGAGCCATTCAATCTGCCTTTTAGATAGATGACTGGCACATCCGCTATGCTAAGAACCAGATTCTCCGCATCCCCACTGGCGTATGCGTAGAATGATTGGGGGTCTTGTGTGATATTTAGCGTCCCTTGAGCATTCAATGCGAGGCCCTGCAGGACAAATGGCTGACTCACAGCCACGCCAGTGACGGGATTCACAAAATAGAATGCGTCACCAAGCCAACTGCCAGGTAAAAGGAACACAAATGCTATCAATACCATGGCGGCTGATATCGTCATGAGAGACAACGCATAACGGACTTTGGTCTTCATATGGCAACAACGCCTTATTTCTCGTATATATATGTTACGAGGGAAAAGGTATTTTAATCCCCCATCCAAACCTGCTCTCTGGTGATCAATATGTCTGATGATTGTGTTTTCTGTAAGATAATAAAAAAAGAGATTCCTGCTGTCTGCATCTATGAGGACGAGCATACATTCGCTTTCCTTGATATCCAGCCGATAAACAAGGGCCATACTTTAGTGATCCCAAAAGTCCATCACGAGTCGCTTTATGATATTCCAGAAGAGGCGCTCATCCAATGTATCAAGACCGTGAAAAGGGTCGGCAAGGGTATCAAAGATGCGATCCGTTGTGATGGGCTCAATATCGGCATGAACAATGGCCGTCCTGCTGGGCAGATCGTCTTCCACGCTCATTTCCATGTCATCCCGCGGTTTCTTGGTGATGGTCTCACCCACTGGCCTGGCAAAAAGATGGATGCTGGTCAGATGGGTATTTTAGGCCGAGAGATAAAAGATAGTGTCCAGAAAGTGAAGTAGATACTTTCACTTGAAGTGTTTGGTGATTATGTCTTCGATACGGTCGGCCAAAGGAATCCCTTCTGGATCGCTTTTCACCCGCACAAAAACATTCTGGTGTGAAAGATATCTAAAAAGATAGACATCATGACGTTGCACGAAACGATCCAAGTCCTGGTATTTCACGGCGCATTTCCAGTAAACACCCTCGTCTGCGGGATCATCGATGAGTGAAACATCTTTGTTTGCCCTGCCCCCCATCCTAGAGATGGACACTTCAGAAGGACATTGGCACTCCAGGATCACACCCTTATGATTGTAGGACTCTACCCATGAGAAAATCAGGTACCTCGTGACCTGTGCATGTGCAAGAGCATCAATAATGACATTTCTCCCTCGCGCCATAGAATGATTCATTCGCGAGATTAACTCTTGATAGCCAAACAAGACCGTTCGAGGGTCATATCTGGAATAACCGGAATCCCTCCTCGCGTCTAGTATTGTATGCAAGTCCCACCCTAATTCTTGCGCGATGACTTTCGAGACGGCGCTTTTCCCGGTTCCAGGCAGTCCAGTCACGAGGACTAGATATTTAAGGTCCATTGATACAGGGAAAAATCCCCGCCTTAAAAAATGAAAGGTGTCGCTGAGGGGATTCGAGCCCCTGACCTCCACGTTTCGCAAGGGCATATGCCCATCTTATGAGCGTGGCGCTCTAACCAGGCTGAGCTACAGCGACATTTCTGGTAGGGAAACTTTGTATTGGTTTTTAAATATAACCCCATTATCTCGTGATGATGATATCTCTTGACGGTTCTTATGGGGAAGGCGGCGGCCAGATGGTCCGCACGGCTTTAGCTCTCTCCGTCCTCACCAATCAGCCCTTCAAGATTACCGATATCCGCAAAGGGAGATGCACTCCTGGTCTAAAAGCCCAGCATCTGCAGGCGATCCGCGCACTTCAAGGCATCTGCGGTGCTACAGTGATAGGAGCGAAAGAAGGTTCCATGGAGATTTCCTTCGCCCCGGATATTTTCACGCCAAAAGACCTCAACATCAACATCGGCACTGCAGGTTCTATCACTCTTCTCCTCCAGGCCCTCCTGCCGCCTTTGATTTTCGCGGAAAAAAGGACAAGGATAAGGCTGACAGGCGGAACTGATGTGGAATGGTCTATGCCTATCGACTATTTCACACAGGTGGTGATCCCCCAGTTGAGAAGATATGCGAAGATTGACTGCGTTCTCAAGAAAAGAGGGTACTATCCCAAGGGAGGAGGAATTTTTGAGATAGATATATCCCCAAAATATTCCTATAAAGACATCTCCCACGCGCCAACAATCGACTTGAGGGAAGAGAAGCGTCTCCTGATGATCAAAGGCGTCTCCCACGCGCACGAAGACTTGGGAGACGTGGCCCAGAGGCAGGCAGATGCCGCAAAAGAGACTCTCATCCAGCTAAGCGTCCCCATAGATATCGAGATAGAACAAAGCAGGACTTATTCATTAGGCTCTGGACTTGCCCTCTTCGCCTATTTTGGCGAAGAGCAAGTCGATTCGGAGAACCCGATCATCCTAGGCGCGGACGCGTTAGGGAAAAAGGGTGTGCCAAGCGAGGAGGTTGGTCAAGCCGCAGCAAAAAATCTCATGACGCAGATCCAAAGAAGCGCCCCAGTGGACAATTACTTGGCTGACAATCTCCTTCCATTCCTTGCCTTATGCGGCGGCGCGTTTAAGACCAAGGACATCTCCATGCACACGAAGACCAATATATATGTGATTGAGAAGTTCTTGGGAAAAAAGATACAGATAGATCAGGATATCATCCAAAAGATATGATCAAAGAAAATGCCTAAAATATGCTTTACCCAATCGGAGTAGAGCTCCGGGGCACAAAACACAGCCGAGCTGTGTTTGTGCACATAAATCTATGATTTATGTTGCACAACAAAATTCCAAAGAATTTTGTGTACACAAATTTGACACAGCAAATTTGTTGTATGTGGCATATTTTTTGCTATGCAACCGGCATTTTCAAGATTACAAACTGATGCCGCAAGCGGCGGGTATGTACCCAGTTTGTAATCAACCAAGCGCGGCCAATTTGATGTTTGTCTTTAACTCCTTGATATCGTACATGATAAGCCTTTTCTGGTTGTCATCTAGTCTCTCGCTCATTACTTCGGCTTCAGTGGCGTAGCGTGTGGCGTTGTCTATATTGCCAGCCCGCAGTTCATCGTTTGCTCTTTGCATTATGGAGTAGACATCTGAATCTATCTTGACCGACCTGTTCCCGCCCACTTCATTTTGGACTTCTTGGGCGAGCACCTTCTCGAAGATGGCCCCTTCTTCTTTGTGGACCATCTCCTCTTCTTTTTGGAGCTGGCTCTCCTTGCGGGAGAGTATCTCCTCTTTGACGCGTAATGTCGCTTCCTTGCTCTGGAGTGATTGTCTCTGTAGTTGCGCGAGTCTTGGTTTGGATTGCAGTCGTATCCCTGCGTCGATCAATTTAGCTTGTGTCTTCCCAAGTAAGTCCAGCGCTTTTTGGTGCTCAGTCTCGAGTTTCGAGATATTCTCCTTTAATTCCTTGACCTTGGATGCCGTATTGAGTTTATTCTCCAGCTCCTTGCGCAGTTTTTCCGCGTCGCCAAGCCTTTGACTCACTTGAGAATCTTTGTCTTTTAGTTGGACTTCCCAATCGGCGAGTTTCTGCTCTCGTGTCTTCACTCGCGCCTCGATGCGTGTGAGTTCGGCGATCTTTTGTATCACTGTGTCTTCTTCATCGCGCAGGACGCTGCGGTCATCTTCCATCTCGTTCACCATGTCGGCGAGTTCCGCCTCTTTGGCTTCCAAGACAGACAGATCGTCCAATTTCAGTTGTGATATCCTCTTCATCTCATTCTGGACATATTTCCTATTCTCAAGGAATATTTTCACTCGATTGTCCCATTCATCAGACAGCGCCTTCAATTCCGCGCGCGCCATGGTGATGCTCTCTTCGATTTTAGATTTTTCCACACGCAGTTCATCCAGGCTTGCGCGCAATACGGGTTCCTTGTCTTTCCATGCGCCAAACTCCGCAAGCCTGCCCTCGATCTCTCGTGCGCGGCTGGCTAGCTCCTCTTCTCGGATCTTGAGCTGTTCATCTTGTATAGCAAGCTGTTGCTGCCCTTTCTTCAAGCCCACAAGCTCTTTATCTAGGCCAGACACGATTTTTTGCTTCTCCGAGATCTCTTCTTTTAGTATCTTGAGCTCCTGCTGTTCTTTGATGAGCCGAGACTCGGTTGTGAGTGTCACCTTCTCGCGTTTGGATGTCTCGGATTCACGCGATCGGATCTCTTTTTCCTTGCCAGCCAGGATCTGCTGTTTTTGGTCTAGGAGCGCGGTGATCTCTTTTATCTTGGCTTCTTTGTCTTCGAGTTCGCCCGCTCTTTTGTCCAATGTGTGATAGAGTTTTTTCTTTTCGGAGTATGCGTTCTCTAATTCTTCATGCGCCGATTGCGCGGAATCGAGTAGGGATTGGGTCTTCGCAAGCGAGCTTCCGAGTCTCTCTGCCTCTTTTTGCTTTCCAAGATAGTCTTTCTCGAATTTGGAGAACTCTTCATGTCTCCGATCAAGCTGGTTTTGGGTCTCTCGGATGGCTATCTCCCTGCCATGGATCTCCGCTTCCCTCTCGATTAGTTCCTGCTGTTTGTCTGCCACTTCTTTGATAAGATCTTTTTTGGATTGTATATCACGGTTCAGGTCCCGCAGTCCGACTTCGGATAACGATATCTCTTTTTCAAGTGCCATCTTATCGGAGGCCAATTTCGACACAGTCTTCTCAAGTGAGATGCGTCTTTTCTCAAAGGCGTTCTGATTTTTGTTTAGAGTATCCTCGCCAAGACGTATGCTATCTTCTCGCGTGGTGAGTTCAGATTCCTTGCGCCCAAGAAGCTGTTGTTTTGTGTCTAATAATGATTCTTTTTGGAGCAGTTCGGCTTCGACTTCTTTTAGTTCTTTCACTCGCAGCAGAAGTTTTTTCTCTTCATCCCGGATTGTATGCAGCGTATTTTTTAGTTCAGACTGTGCGCTTGATAGTTCGCTTTTTTTTGTCTTGATCTCTTCAGCAAGGCCGTCACGATATGTGGAGAGCTCTTTTATTTTGAGTTCGAGCTTCTCTTGCCTTGCGAGTTCACCCGCCCGCATTTTCTCAAGACGGGCATACTCCTGCTCCTTGTCATTTACCCTTCTCTCTCTTTGTGCGAAATTGAGCGTATTTATCCTCTTGTCTTCTACGTGCTCTGTGGACGAGAATATCCTCTGTAAGAACCCTCTTTTTGGTTTCATCTATATCAGAATGGGCAATTTACGCTTTATATATGTTTCTCATAATCACATAGTGATAAAAAGGGCGCAGATGATCCCCAAAACCAAAAGTGATTTATGTTGAGGCATCAAAGGCTTATCATGGCAGGGATCTTCAAGGCATATGACATTCGAGGGATATACCCAAAAGAGCTAAATGAAGAGACCGCATATCTTATCGGCCGCGCCTTTGTCCTGGAAGAGAAGATGAAAAAAGTGGTCGTGGGCAGGGATTGCAGGACCTCTTCTCCGCAATTGATGCAGTCGCTTAAGAAAGGCATCTGTGATCAGGGCGCTGATGTGGTGGATATCGGCCTCACAAGCACGCCCATGTTCTATTTCGCTGTCGTCTATTACGGTTTTTCAGGAGGCATCATGGTGACGGCCAGCCATAACCCCAAAGAGTATAACGGAGCCAAGATGGTGAGAGCACAAGCTATGCCGCTAAGCTACGAGGAAGGCATCAGGCAGATCGAACAGACAGTCAAGTTGGGCCTTCCTCTTGCGCAGGGAAAGTATGGGAAAAAAGAGTCTAAAGAGGTCCTTCCTGATTATGTCAAGCATATCCTCAAGTTCGCGAATGTCCAGGGGCTAAAGATTGTGGTGGACTCCGCCAATGGCATGGCAGGCCTCACATTTCCTGAAGTTTATAAGAAACTCAACTTGCAAGTCACACATATCTTCAAGGATCTGGACGGAAGTTTCCCAAACCACGAACCTGACCCTTTAAAACCAGAGAACTGCCAAGCCCTCCAAAAAGAGGTGAAAAGACAAAAAGCGGACATAGGGATCTGTTTTGATGCGGACGCGGACAGGGTCATTTTCATCGACGAAAAATCCGACATCGTCTCATCTGACTTGATCCTTATCCTGCTTGCGCAAGAGCAAAAGAAGTTGGATCCCAAATCAAGGCTCATCTACGACTGCCGAAGCACACAAGTGATCAAAGAACTATTCGGTCCAAGCGCGATCGAGCATCGTGTGGGCCATACTTATATCAAGAAGTCCATGAGAGACTTGGATGTCCCGCTAGCAGGGGAGCTTTCCGGCCATTTCTATTTCAAGGACAGCTTCTTTTTTGATGACGCTGTGTTGGCCGCGATCAAAGTCCTCACGATAATTAGTAAGGCCCAAAAACCATTGAGCGAGCTCATAAGACCATTCCAGAGATATCACAAAAGTCCAGAGACCAACTTCCATGTGCCAAGCCCGCAAGATTCTATCAGGAAGATTGAGAGTCACTTCAAAGATCTAAAGATAGAGAGGATAGACGGCATCACTATCAAGGGCAAAGGTTTCTGGTTCAATGCCAGGGCGTCAAACACAGAGCCTGTCCTGCGCATCGTGATGGAAGCTGACACGGGATCCCTTCTCAAGGAGAAGATGAACTTGGTGAGGTCGATAATAATCAGTTGAACGATATCTTTTGTTTGACTGTCGTTTTGTCATTGATATAATTCATTCAAACTATGATTCGCATCATGCGTTTTGTATAGCCCATACTGCGCCACAATAAAACATATAAAGTATTTTCGACATACTCTATAAGTTGTGTGATAGCGACCAAAATACCACTTTCATGGGTGGTTTTTTGATAAAAAGAGGATCGTTGAGGTGATAGATGATGGAAGCAAGTCTGATATCTAAAAAAAAGGATGGTCTTTGTATCGCCCGCGTTTTCACGAAGCCCGATGAGGATCCGCTTCTTACGCAAGAATATGAGATGCGTTCATCCGCTATCACCGAACCGGATGGCAAGGTTGTTTTCGAGCTCAAGAATCTTGAGATCCCAAAGGGTTGGTCGCAGCTTGCCACTGATATTGTGGCTAGCAAATACTTTCGCAAAGCTGGGGTCCCGCAGACAGGCTCTGAAAATTCTGTCAAGCAGGTGGTCAAGCGTATTTCTAATAGCATCGCGAAGATTGGCGAGGCGTATGGTTATTTCGCGGCAGGGGAGGACGCCGAAAATTTTCAGGCGGAATTGGCGCACTTGCTTATCACCCAGAAGGCCGCTTTTAATTCTCCGGTCTGGTTCAATGTAGGCCTTTTCCATGAGTATGGCATCAATGGCAGTGGCGGCAACTATTATTTTGATCTAGACAAGAACAACACGGTCCAGTCCGCCAACGCGTATGAGCATCCGCAATGTTCCGCTTGCTTTATTCAGAGCGTGAATGATGATCTGATGAGCATCTTTGATCTTGTGAAATCTGAAGCCAGGCTTTTCAAGTACGGTTCTGGTTCAGGCACGAATTTCAGCGCGCTTAGATCCCATTTTGAGCATCTTGCGGGTGGGGGCACAAGTTCCGGTGTGATGGCTTTCTTGGAGGTTCTTGATCGGGCGGCTGGCTCCATGAAAAGCGGCGGCACGACTAGGCGCGCGGCAAAGATGGTGATACTTGATGTCGATCATCCAGAGATCACGGAGTTCATCTCCTGGAAACAACGGGAGGAGAAAAAAGTGAAGGCGCTGATCGCCGCCGGTTACCCCTCGGATTTCAACGGCGAAGCGTATCACACGGTTTCAGGACAAAACGCCAACAACTCGGTGAGGGTCACCGATGATTTCATGATGGCGGTGCAAAGCAATGCTAGATGGGCGACTAGGCTCCGCACGACTGGCGAGGTCCACAAGGAATATGACGCGGTCGATATCATGCGTCAGATTGGTCAGGCAGCCTGGGAGTGCGCGGATCCAGGTCTGCAATTCCACAGCACGATAAACAAATGGCATACATGTCCGAACTCTGGTCCGATAAGGGCTAGCAATCCTTGTTCAGAGTATATGTTCCTTGATGACACCGCTTGCAACCTAAGCAGCATCAATCTTGTGAAATTCCTGGATCAGGATTCCAATTTCGACATCGAAGGATACCGGCGAGCAATCGAGATAATGTTCATCGCGCAGGAGATCTGTGTGGATTTCTCAAGCTATCCGACGGCCCAGATCGCCAAGAACTCGCATGACTTCCGGCCATTAGGATTAGGATATGCGAATCTTGGCGCCTTGCTCATGATCCTTGGCGCGCCATATGACAGTGACAAGGCGTTTGGCATCGCAGGCGCGCTCACAGCTATCATGACTGGCCATGCTTACAAGGTCTCAAGTGAGATGGCCGCTGTGAAATCTCCTTTCTCCCAATTCGAGAAGAACAAGGCCCCGATGCTAAAAGTGATGAACCAGCACAGGGATGCGGCATACAAGATAGATGTGCGTCATTGTCCGCAGGATCTGCTCAATGCGGCGAGGGAGGATTGGGATGATGCTGTCCGTCTTGGTGAACAACACGGTTACAGGAACGCCCAGGCGACAGTTCTTGCTCCTACTGGGACGATCGGTCTATTGATGGACTGCGATACCACAGGTGTCGAGCCTGATTTTTCTCTTGTGAAATACAAGAAGCTGGCTGGTGGGGGATATTTCAAGATCGTGAACAATTCGGTGCAGCGTGCGCTGGGCAAGCTTGGTTATTCCAAGGCGCAGATCAGTGAGATCACAGACCATATGATCGGTCATGGGACGCTCGAAGGCGCCCCGCACATCCCCAATGAGTCTCTCTACAAAATGGGGTACACCAAAGATGAGTTGGAGGCAGCGCAAAAAGCGATATCTCAAAATCGGTCATTCAATGACTGGGTGCCTCACATCAACCCAAAAGCATTGAGGGCCAGAGGTCTTAGCGAACAGCAGGTGCGCGAAGTGACTTTGTATATCGAAGGCGCGCAGACTATTGAAGGCGCGCCTCATCTCAAGGATGAACATCTGCCAATTTTTGATTGCGCCAACCGATGCGGGATAGGCACAAGATTCATCGATCCGATGGGCCATGTCAAGATGATGGCCGCGGTCCAGCCCTTCATATCCGGTGCGATCTCAAAGACGGTCAACCTTCCAAATGAAGTATCTGTCGAGGATATCGAACGCATCTATGCTGACTCGTGGAAGATCGGCCTTAAGGCTGTCGCGCTCTATAGAGATGGATGCAAAGCCAGCCAGCCATTGAGTTCAGGGTCAAAAGACGCCAAAGACGCGTCGATCGAGATCCCTCCAGAGATGCAACGCGGATATTGCCGGGACCTTCCTGACAAGAGGCAGGGCATCACTTGGAAAGCCAATATCAGTGGACAGAAGGTCTATATCCACAGCGGCGAATACGAAGATGGGAGTCTAGGTGAAGTCTTCATTGACTTGCATAAACAGGGCACCGCATATCGTTCTTTGATGGGCTGCTTTGCCCAAGCGATATCACTTGGCTTGCAATATGGGGTCCCATTGGAGAAGTTCGTTAACGCCTATACTTTCACAAGATTTGAGCCAAACGGCATGACAAACCACCCGAATATCAAGACTTGCACTAGCGTCCCGGATTTCATCTTCCGGGTCCTTGGTATGCAATATCTCGGACGCACTGATTTTGTCCATGTGAAGCCGGAAGTGGAGGAAGTCCATGCGCCCCAAGTCGATATCTCCAAAGGGTCTGTGGTAGACAGACAGCTTGGCGACATGATGGGTGATGCGCCCGCGTGCAGCGAATGCGGTCATATCACTGTCAGGAATGGCTCCTGCTACAAATGCCTCAACTGCGGGACTAGCATGGGATGCAGTTGAGAACTTTTTATTCTTATTTTATTCCTTGACAATCCTTTCTTTCCGGACATACAACTTATCATTTGGCCGCACCTTCTCTGCGATGGGTATAGTCACCTCATCCCCTTTCTTGGCGCAAGACACAGCTATATCGCCTGCAAAGAGGCTATCCACACTGCAGATCACGACACCAGTGGTCTCCCCGATTATCATTATCTCATCTCCAAGATTCAATTCCCCCGCGAGAATAGAGAAGTGCGCGATCTTCTTCTGCGCATAATAGTTCTTGCACACGCCAAGATAGGTTTTCTCCTTGGTCGCTTTGCTCCCATAGGTCCCAGCCCACTCACCTAGTCTCTTGCCAAGGTAGTATCCTCCTTGCCAAAATCCCCGATTATACACTGTCGCAAGTTCCTTTTCCCACAAAAGGGATTTTTCTTTGGAAAAAGTCCCATCCAGGACCGCCCCGACAGCCTCTTTGTAGCACTTGGTGACAGTGTAGACATAATCAGGCGACCTTCCCCGCCCTTCCAATTTCAACACGCTAACTCCTGCTCCTATCAGCCTGTCCACAAACTGTATCGTGCATAGGTCCTTTGGGCTCATGATGTATTTGTTGTCGACTAGGAACTCTTCGCCTGTCTCTTCGTCAGTGACTCTGTATCCTCGTCTGCACATCTGCAGGCATGCGCCCCTATTGGCTGACTCATTATAAGAGGCCAAGCTCATATGACATTTGCCGGATATTGAGACGCATAGCGCGCCATGCGCGAATATCTCCACGCGCACCAATGCGCCATTTGGTCCTCGGATGTCTTGCTCTTCTATCTCCTTGATTATCATCTCGATCTGCTCAAGGGTGAGTTCCCTGGCAAGGACGATCGTGTCCGCGAATCTGGAAAAAAACTTCACAGCAAGGATATTGGAGATATTCACCTGCGTGGACATATGTACGGCTAGGCCTATCGAGTTGGCATACGTCATCACTGCTATGTCAGCGGCGATCACCGCGGATATTCCCGCGTTTTTGGCCGCGTCGCATATCTTCTTGATGAGGGGGATATCAGAGTCATACATCACAGTATTTAGGGCGAGATATGTCTTCACGCCATTATCCTTGCAGATGCCTGCGATCTTGGCCAGATCAGCAAGCGAGAAATTGTTTGAGGACTTCGCTCTCATATTCAGGCCTTCGACCCCAAAGTATACGGAGTCCGCTCCTGCCTTGATGGCGGCGGCGAGTGATTCATAGCTTCCTACAGGGCTCATGATCTCGACAGTGTCCATGCATAAGAAGTTTGGTCGACCGTTTAAAAAGTTAGAGTCATGCAAAAAGTCCGACAAGCCATCTGAAGAATCCCCTTAAGAATCCAGGGTTCTCTTCGCTCACTGCGGCAAGCACGTCAAAATCTGCGACGTCGTCATCTACTGTGAACGCGTACTCCACAGTCGTGTCCTGCGGGACGCCTGATAGCACCCACTTGACGACTGGATCCGCTTGGATTATCTCATCTGGGGGTGTCTCAAAGTCGATATCATCCACGTCTTGAGCTATCTCTTTGGGGATCTCGATCACTGCATCCTTACTTCCTGCGCTTGCATTCAATTCCACAACAAATCTGGTCTTATCCATTGACCTATTTCCAAATGTGAGTTGGTAGACCTCTTTTCTTATCCCAAGCGCGGACCTGACCCTCTTTCCTGCCATGGCTTTTTTCATCTCTTGGCTTTTGATAGCGATGTGTTTTCCGATTGCCTGGATCATCTCTTTTCGTTTCTCGACTTTTGGAAAATACGAATTATTTAGGAGCG
>CAYHWL010000015.1:0-18444 GCA_964359785.1 uncultured Methanosarcinales archaeon
TCCCGTAATTGTTTTATCTGTCTGAAACATTCCGGCCTCTCATCACGATTCACCATGATTGCTTCGATTGCCGCTTCGATTCCCCCTATCTTGAATTGTATCGCGTCGCAGAATTTCAATTCGAATCCATCTCCTGTTCGTTGTATGAGTATGTTGCCATTATGTGGTTCGCTAGAATAACGACCAGTATAATATCCTACGGTAGCGACGGCTTTGCCGATTGCGTATGCTAGTCTTCTTGGAAAATCCGGTATGTGCGACTGTTCTTGTTTAAACACATCCAAATCGACATGGGGCATACATTCCATAAGCATCAATTCTCCAAGGTCTTTGCGTTGTGATGAGTAGTGCGCATATGGCTGCGGAAAAAAGGAGTGTCCGTTGGCGAATAGCACATGCAAAAGATTATACTCTGGAAGCAGCCGGTCCTTCTCTCGGGTGGATGCGGCCGCGGCAAGTATGAGCGAGTCGCCAAAGTCTACACGGTATATCCCTTTCTGGACTCCGTTTCCTATAAAATCAATGTCGATGTCTCTTCGGTTTTGCA
Source organism: uncultured Methanosarcinales archaeon (assembly GCA_964359785.1). Classification (GTDB taxonomy): domain Archaea; phylum Nanobdellota; class Nanobdellia; order Woesearchaeales; family JAGWAF01; genus JACQSU01. Next base: position 548 of record CAYHWL010000015.1, read on the forward strand.
TCCTGCTTGAGTACTCTTTGATCAGTTCGTGATGCCTATTGATGACTTCTTTCTCAAGTGTCGGGACAAGGACCATACCTTCAGTTAGTCGAGATGATTTATAAGCCTTCCCATTAGTAACCACTATATAGTAGTCACTTCACGGCCGTATCAGATAATTATTGATGCTCACCCTCCCTTCCAGCACTCTTCTTGGGAACGACTCAAGGAATGTGCGTAGTGAGCTGTGCTCGAAGTCCTTTTGGATGAACCCTGCAAGGCACTTGCTGACACTCAACCACTCACAGATGTCTTGATGTTTTTTCATGTATTCGCTGCTCTTTGGGACTGTGTCGGTGGTGACCAGCTTTATCTCTTGTTCCCGAAATTGCTGTTCAATGGTTTTTGATGCGCCTTCTCTTGGGCATAGGATGCAGTGTGCTCCCATGAAGTAAACCGCTTTCACTCCGCGATCGCGCAAGGCTTCATTCACCGCGAGCAAGGTCCCGCCTGTACCGATGATATCATCAGGAACCATAACCGTTTTGCCTTTGACGTCGCCGGTTACATCGGTAATCTCTGATTTTCCTCCTTGGATGTGGTCTTTGTGGCAGATGCCAAATGATGTTCCTAGCATAAGCGCGAAATCCCGGCTTCTTTTGACTGCTCCGTCATCAGGGCTCATCATGACATAGTTCTCTCTGATGTAAGCGGCTCTTTTCTGTTCATCTTTGATCGCTTTGAGTTCGGGCGCGCCCAATAATTCTTCTTTGTTGAGTGCGTACAAAGCGAAGAATGGCGCGGTGCTTATGCTTATGCCTTGTCTGACAAGTTGTAATGTGGCTTTGTTGTGGACGTCGAAGTGAATTATCTTTCTCAGCAGTCCTCCTGCGCTTGATGATAAGAGATTGTAGGCTACTCGGATGGATCCGGATTCCCTGTTCTTCTCGACAGTGTCTTGCCGCGAGTATGGCATATAAGGGATAAGATCGGTGACACCTCCGGCGGTGGCTTGCACAAGCGCGTCATGCACGAGTGCCGCTTCCCAAAGGTCGCGATGGATATTGCACGGCTCGTCTGCGCCACGTGGTCTTGGGCATTGGACGTAATAGACCATCTTCCCATTCACGCTTTCTTGGATCTGGGGCAGTATCTCTCCATCTGCGAATTCCACGACTTTGAGGTTATCAATGCCCCATGTTCTCTTGTTTGTGTCACTGCTCTCGTTGAGGTGGTAGCATATCCTTTCGACAAGGGGGCGGGCGGCGACACCAGACAAGATGACTAAGTCATTGATGTGTTGCATGCATAGCTATAGTTCTTGACTGCGATTTATCCTTTCCGTCGTCCCCAAAGAGTGTATCCAACGTGACCGGAGGCTTTAAATACTACCAATATACAAAATACTATACCTGTATCAGTCTGGTGCGGGAAAAAGAGGTGTGTGATGGCCGAGCAAAAAGCTCAAGCGCTTGCTGAAGATTCCGATGAGTACGAGATTTTGCCTCATAAGGAGATCCATGAGCTGCGAGAGCAATTGTATCGTCTAAAAGAGCGTCCCACTGAACGCACCTTGCAGTTGGCTATGGCAGAGACTGCCATGAAGATGGATCGTCTGATCAATATTTTTGAGGAATCCTTGACGATGATAAAAGTCGAGGAGGGTTCTTTGAGTTTCACAGAGAAGCTCCGTCCTCTGATGGAGAAGATGGATAAGATCCTCGAGCAGAATTCTGAGATCGCTGCAGGTCTAGTAGGCATCCATGATCTGATGGTCGATGTGAAAGAATCCATTGACAAGATAAATGAGAAGCCGGCCCCTCAATTTCAGCCTGCTTCTGTCGGATTTGGCATGGGCATGCCTGGCCAAGCCGTTCCTTCTCCAGGGATGCAGATGGGTGCTCCATCTTATGGCATGCAGGCTGGTATGCCTGCGTTCCCTCCACCGCCGCCTCCGAGGAGGTGAGCTGTGTGTCTTTTGACCTAGACAAAGATAAGTCCCAGATGTTTTTCCTCTATTCTCTAGCTGCTGCTCAAAGGGTCCAGAAGAAAGAGGATGTTCATAAGAAGCTAAGCGATCAGCTCTCAAAGATAAAGGATCTTGATCTGGATGATAAAGTGAGAAGGCATGTCGCCCAGCTTGAGAGGCGCATCTCGGATATGGTGTGGACACAGAAGACTCTCACGCGCGTCCAGAAGATTGAGAAGGACACTTCAGGCAGTATCACTGACCGTCTTGACATCTTAGATTCACGTCTAGCAGGCTACCAGCGCGTGAGAAACCAGCGTGCCATGATGAAAGTGGCCAAGAGAAGATCCTCAAAGCCAAGTGACAAACTCGCTCCGTTGAGAAGATCCCTCGCCCTCCTTGAAGCGCATTATAAGAAAGTCTCAAAGGACAAATCCATCTCAAAACTTAGGATGAGGAATCTTAGCAGGAGGATCATTTCCCTAAAATCCAAGCTCAAGAAGTGACTATAGTGGGTTCACCCGAATTTGATTACTGCTGAAATGACTGTCTCCTGAGGGTTGACCTCAAGATCTACGCTAATACCTTGCTCGCCGTCATACTCCTTGATTAAATCACGGACGCGGATGACATTGTCACGGCCTATTCCATGCAACAATAATTTTCCTGCGCCATAACCTCGTAAACGGGTAAGTTTGTAATTAAGTTCTCCGCTCAAATCTTCATATTTCTTGAATTGGGTGACAAACACCGTGTAAGGGAGTGACCTCGTGATATTCTCCACTTTTATGGAGTAATTTCTGATATCAAAATTTTCTTCTTCAAGCATGCTGTAATACAGCTCCTTAAAGTGTTCGTCAAAATATCCTTCATTGACTAGGTTGCATAGATTATTGCCGAATTGGGGGTATTGACGCGATATGTCTCTCTTTATCTCTGTGACTTTGCCGCCATTGCGGAATACGTTTCTCATTACCAACGAAGCTTCCAAAGCGCGATACATATCTGGATTCAATTTATCACGATAGAACTTTAGGAGTTCCATATCCTGTTGTTTTGTCGGAAGATTGCTCCGGATGCATTGTGTTTTCTCTGTGTATTTATCAATCAAAAATGTTTTGTCACTTTCCTGTATTTGGACATCCAGTATCTTTTCTTTGATCTGTTTTCTTTCATTTTCAGTAGTTTTGGAAATATCTATCGATAATGTTCCTCCATCCCTGGCTTCCAAGGCATCAGAGGTATTCTTGCTGAAATCGAATAGCACAAACTTATTGTCTTTTAGTATCAGGGAGAACTTTGTGTCAAATATATTTTTTAGAGCCTCAAATATCCCCAAATTTTCACCCTAATCGTTTGGCAAGCTCAATTAGCGAGAACGTGTCTGATTTTACAAACTCCTCGGATCCCTTGACGATACCTGCCCATTCATCCACCATTATCTCTTCACCTTTTTTTGTTAGAACTCTCTGTTTGGGATTTTCGTTCTCAACAATAAACCCCTCCGAGTCTACGGTTTTCCCGAATAATAATAAGATATCCTCTCGCGCTGATTCATTAAATGATATGTCTCCGATTTTCATGGCGCACCTCTATTAAGGTTATTTTGTGATGTGTATATAAATATTTGTAGTCAACCCTTCAAGTTGTGTTCCATATGTTACACTCCAATCGCCTTATCTTATCATTCTCTTGCCTAGGTTTATTCGTTTTCGAAGACGATCCCTTTGATGTTCTTCATCTTCTGATGGAACTGCAGTTGCATATCCTGCTTCTTTGATTCGAATAGCGAGAAGTTGAGCCCTTCCCAGAACAGGAACCAGCTTGCAGGCTCGAAGAGGATGGTGAGGAAATTCACCACATAACTCCCATTGTTGATAGAGTGGAGATATGTCGTCACTGCCATGAATATTATCCCGCACACGAATAGCCCAGCGCCTTTTCGTATCGTGGATCTCTTTTCTTCTTGCATCCTATCGGCGTGTTTCGTGAAATGCTCTTTGATTCTTGTCTTGATGGATCTTTCGGCTTGTGGATCCCGTTTCTTCTTTGGTAGTATGAAATGCAGGGTCACCCTCTCTTCACGTTCTCTCATCGCCCGTTCAGCCTCTTCTATGAAGTCGACTGAAAGCGCTCGGGTGGGATAGTCTCGTGGATCGAAATCGCTAAACAAGTCATTATAGTGCTCAAGCTCGAAGTACACCTTGCTTTTGTGGTGCTTTGGATGCAGTCTCATCTCTTAGAGGTCCTTTGCCATCACTGTGCGCCGTCCGTTTGCCATGGCTCTTTTGCACGCTTCTTTGACAAGCGCTTCCGCTCTCTCATTTAGCGCGTCTGAAAAGTCGCTGGCGACTGACAGGTCTCCTGCGAGATCCTTTATCTTCGCTTTGACGATTATCATCTTTTCACCTCTTAGTATGTTATGATTTTGAGTCCTGGTATTCTCTCGAAATGGTTTTTGTTTGCCGTGATTATCTGGTTTTCTCCATTTGATAAAGCTATTCCTGCGATTAGTGCATCTGACGCTTCGATCTTTTGGCCGGCTTTGATGAGCCTGGCGCTTATCTCTGCGGCTGTATCCGCGGATTTTCGATCAAGGCCAAGCGTCTCGATATTTTCTATCAATGCGTTTGCGATCCTGATATTTTGATCGGAGGTCTTTTCATGTTTTGTCCCGATGAGCAGTTCATAGACATTTATGTAGGTGGTCTTTATCTGTATATCAGGATTCTTCGCTAGCAGGTTGACGGCACCTTTATGTCCATTCAGGTAGTCGATGAGAAATGTCGTGTCAGCAATCATGCTTGGCCCAGGGCTTCTTTTATGCGCGTGCCGCCACGCGTCTTCTCGATCGCTTTTTTCATCGAGCTTATCTGTGCGCTTGACAGATGGCTCCAGGCTCCGGCGAACTGCCGGATATCTTTGCTCTTTTTTGTGAGTCTCCTCAGCTCATCGGAGAAGCTTTCATCAGGTCCCTTGATCGCTACGAGGCTCTCGTACACGTCGTCCATGATTGATATTGTTTTGGTGGCCATGGTGTCTGTGTATGTGTACACATATATATAGATTTCGACGTGTTTTGGAGGAATATTTATATCCACTCACGCATCACCCTATATATGACACTTGAAAAGTTCCTTGACTATTTTCGTCTAGGCCCGGTGGGAGTGAGAAGATTTGAGCGATTTCTACAGCAGTGCGGTGATTGTGAATTCAGGAATTATCGATCCGAGCGTTATGGCATCCTGTCGTGTGAGTATACTGATACGAACAAGAGATCGATCGCTTCAGGGGTTGATCGTGTTTGTTCCAAATTCAAGAAGTATGAGTCAAAATATTTCACTATTCCTCCTTCTGATAAGGATGATTCCTCTGGCCCGGATTCCGGTTCTACCAGCGATGATATCCCCGATTATGAGAACTACACTCCCGGCCACATTGGGCCTAGCGGCGGCAGGATGTGAATAGGTGGTTTCTAAATGTGTTTGGGATCTTTCTCCATATCTCTAATCCATAACCGTTTTATATCGGTCTGCCAATGACATTCTTGCGCTGTGGGAGATTCTCCCGATTAGGGCTTGCAAGCCCTAAGAACTAAACCGAGGTGGAAACTATGAAACAAACTAGTCGATGGTATGAAGATTTCGAGGAGGACGATAGATTCTTGCGTGAGCAGGTCCATTTCGATGAGCTTGAGAATGGCCTTATCACAGAGGATGAATATGGCTTCCTTGAGGGCTGGCGAGGCGCGGCCTCGTGAGTACGGATCACTCTTGAAGTGTTCGCGGCTTGAGGATGCTTCTCAGATCACCTCTATTGAGTAATTGCGCCCGTTGAGTGCTTCCGCGCCCCAACCTCAACGGGCGGTTTTTTCTTTCAAAGTCATTCCACCGGTGTGCTCATCGGTGGTGGGTGCGAACTTTTGACAATGTTTATCTATTCAATCGCATTCCTCTCTTCATGGCACAATACGATGCGGATGAGGTCAGGAAGTATATGCGTATCTATGCGTCCTATAAGGATGCCTTTGGCGCTTCTGATAGTGACGGTTCTCTTGAAGGATTGTTGCATTCCCTAAATGGCCTCCCTGTCGAGTTGCGTGATACCCCGATCTACACCGCATTGATCGCTTTGGAGAAACACGCAAAGACGCTCGACGGGATTGATCATTATGTGGAGTGGCGTGCCGCGGCAAAGGCTCTATTGCCAGGCACTTTCAAGTATCCTATTCCTTCGCGTCTGGAAAGCACATTCTCTGACACAGCTCCTTACATCTTCATCCTTAAGGATATGATAGGATGGCTTGACACTTACAACACAGGCTCGCCTTTCATTTCGCAGAACATTCTGAATTTCCCATTCTTCTCCCAACAGACACTCGTCGATTCGTTGAACGCGTTGCGGCAGGATCCTGCGTATACTTGCTCTCCAGCGCTTGAATCCACTTTGTGCGGCTCGTTAAGGGGAGAACGCTTCAAGGAGGTCGAGGGAAAAGAGTTTCAACGTGCAGGTATGCCCCTCATCCGTTACTGGAAGAGACAGCTAGACGTACTCCACGACCTTGATCATGAATAAACTTTATATAACAGTCATGCGCGTCCATTCTTATGGCAAAGCAAAAGACAAATCCCATCTCTATCTTGACTGTCATAATCCTTGTCGGCTTGGCATCGCTGGTCCTCTATCAACAGTACGAGCTCAATGTTATCAGTGAGCAGGCGCAGACCCTCACTGCGATGGTGCCTGCCAGGTCTCTTCCGATGGATAAGATTGACAATTTCACGCCGTTCCCAGAGGATATCCAGGGGAGCGTGCCGTGATGGGCAAAGACCATCTTCTTGTCGCTGTCCTATTGGCTCTTGTCGCCTTGGCCATCTACCAATCCTATTCGCTTAATTCGGTGAGCGGATTCGTCACTTACATGGTGAGATAGATGCCAAAGCATCATAATATCGACACCCGTCTGATTGTGAATACCCTTCTTCTCATACTGACATTCCTAGTCTTGCTCAATCTCTTCCGTACTTACGAGTTGCAGTCCATGATGGAGGAGAAGATCAAGCTTGACATGCTGGTCCCGCCTCCATCGCCAATCAAGTTGGTGGTGTTAAGAGACCTTACTTGCTACGACTGTTTCAATGTGAGCTCGGTGGTGACGCAGATAGCCAGGCTTGATGTCAATATCACCAGTCTTGACTTTATCCAGTTCGATGGCAGGCAAGGCGCCCAGCTCATCAAGGACTATAATCTTACTTTTATCCCCAGCGTGATAATCCAGGATGTCCCTGACAATTTCCGTCTCAAGGGTTTTAGGTTCCAAGACAAGAGCTTGATTTTGGACGAGAGACGGCCGGTCTACATCGAGCTTCCAAGCGGCAGGAAGCGTGGGATGATCAATATCACGCTGATCAAGCCTCTTGATTGTCCTGCGTGTTTTGATCTGTCTGGTTTTATTGGTGAGCTAAGGAAAGTCGCATCCGTCCGGTCGGTCAACACTCTCACATGGCCAAGCGCCGAGGCTCAAAGACACATCAGCGTCTATAATCTCTCCAGGCTTCCCGTGGTGATTCTAAACGAGGATGCCCAGGAGTATCCAAATATCATCGCGCAGTGGAAAGATCTAGGCTCAAGTGAGTCTGACGGTTCACTTGTCTTCCGTAATTTCGGGGCCTTTGGCAATGTCAAGTATCAGGATGTGGCCACAGGGGAGCTGCGGAGCGCGTGGTGAAGATGAAACGTTTCTCATATTTTCTTTTTGCGTGCGTCTTGGTCATTCTTCTTCTCCCTGTCCTATCGGACTATTTTCTCCCTTGGCCGGAATTCAAAGGCGAGACCACGCCTGATTTCTCCATCTCAAAGGTCAGTTTTGGCTCGGATCCAACCGCGTCCGTCCACATGGTGGCATTCCTTGATTTCCAATGTCCTGTTTGCAAAGCGGATTGGCCGCTCCTAAAATCCCTGGAATCATCTTATAGGGATAGGATCAATTTCGCGATGGTGGTCATCCCAAGCCAGGCGCATCCAAACGCCTATGATGCCGCTAAAGCCTATCATTGTTCTGGGGATGCAAAAGAGATGGCCGATCTTTTGTTCCAGGATCCCGCGGGCAATTATTCTGCGTATGCGCAGGTCTTGGGTTTTGATGTCAGCGCTTTTGATGTTTGCATGGCAGGCAAGATGGATCGTATCGATGCGGATGCGGTCTTCGCTTTGAGCCACGGCGTCAAAGGCACTCCTACTTATTTCATCGATGGCATCCGTTTTGAGGGCAGTCAGACACAAGACACGTTGAGGAATGTCATCGATTCCGCATTGGAGGCGCGATCATGAATCTGTTTGATGCTTCCAAGGCCGCATGGCGTGAGATGGGCAAGCGCAAGTCTTCGATGATAAAATCGATGGTATGCGATCTCCTTTTCCTCTTCACGGCCGGTTTTGTCGTGAGTTATCTTGCCCAGCGTGTGACTCACGCATTGACCATTCTTTTTGGTTGGATGGCTAGGAATCCAGACTCACAGCTCCAGTCTGCGCAGATGGCTTGGGTGTACCAGCTGGTCTTTTTTCAGATCGCGATCTACGTCTCGATTTTCATTTTATACTGCGCTTTCATCGGTATTGGTTGGGCATTGATAAAAAAGGCGGATGTGGACAACTTCCTAGAGGCCTTCACAAAGCGTCATCTTGTTCTTCTCCTTCCCTTGATCGTCATGGATTCTGTCAGATTTTATGCCCGGTACTTATCGATGGATGGTAAAGGGTTGTGGTATCTGGATGCCTTGTGGTATCTCCTGGTAGGGATTATTTTGTTGCTATCCTTTTCAATAGGCGCCAAGCCAGACGAGCGCAAATTGATATCAAGACTATCCGTGAATAACATGCTCCTTTTGGCCGTGAGCATTTTGGGCTATCTTGTCATCACAGGATTGTGGACTCTCACGGTATCGCTTCCATTTCCGGTTCCACAGGTCCTTGCTCCAGTCCTTCTGCTCCCATATCTGTCCTATCTTCGGATCTTCTGGATTGAGGCGCAACGATGAGACTGCCAAAGCTCCATCTGGTCGTATCACATATACTGGCGGTCATCGCTTCCTTCTTGATTGGGATGGCTTCATCTTGGGTGTGGTCTATGGTCTCAAGGTCTCCTGATGGTCTCTCTATCCCGATGCGTATTGTCATGATCTTCTTGGTCCTTATCATCCATGTGGTTCCGCAGGTGCTAGTTGTGTCCGCGATCACTTTCGCTGGCATGAGCAGGTCGATGGGAAGCTCATGGTGGAAAAAAGGTGGGTGGACTCCCTTCTTGTGGTTGCACACAAAGGTGATGGGCATCCTCTTTTGTTTCTATATCGCTTTTGATCTGCTTGGCGTATACATCCAGGATGCGTTTCTTCTGGTCTGGGCGCTTATCGGTTTCATATTCCTTAATGTGCTTTATTTTTATTTCCTCAAGAGCCGTATCGTGGTGTTCACCGCCCACAGGCCGGGTAAGTATGCGCGCTTGGTGATATCAGCGCATTGGGTGATCCTTGCGATTCTTTTAGTCATGCTATACTATCTGGTCCCGGTGTCATTTGGTCTTCCCATCTCGCTTATTCTCACAGGCGCGGTAGTGGCTTTCGACACACAATCCTTATTGGATTGACCGCATCACAACGTATATATACACGGCCTGCGTTCAAAGCCCCCAGATGGAAAAGCACTCATCATTCACGATAACCGGGATGCACTGTGCCAGCTGCGCCCAAAATATTGAGAAGAGTCTCAAGCGTCATACTGGCGTGAAGAACGCGTCTGTGAATTTCGCGACAGAGACTGCGATGGTGATGCACGATCCTATGGAAGTAGGCGCAAATGACTTGATTGAGACGATAAAGAAGGCGGGTTATGGCGCGCAGATCAATGACGGCCCTCATTCGAGCCACGACATGGGTTCCCACGATGCGGAGGTGAGCGATCTCAAGACCAAACTCATCGCAGCCGTGATCTTGACGATCCCAATAGTTCTTGGTGTGATGTTTCCAAGCATCGTCCCAGAATCTATCGCTCCATATACTGCCTATCTCTATCTCCTCCTATCCATCCCAGTCATCTTCTGGTGCGGGCTTTTCCTCTTCAAGAATACTTACAAATCCCTTCCAAATCTCGACATGGATTCATTGATCTCATTAGGCGTCTTCTCTGCGTTCCTTTATAGCGCTATCACGACATTCAACTTCATCGAGGGCCCGCAGTTTTTCGAGACTGCGTCCGCGTTGGTCTGCTTCATCATCCTTGGCCGTCTGCTTGAGGCTAGCGCTAAGAAAAAGACAAGAGAGTCTCTAAAGGCGCTTCTGGATCTGGCTCCCAAAGAAGCGCTTGTGTTCCGTGATGGCAAGCAGGTGAAGATCCCAATCGATGAGATAATAGTGGGCGACCTAGTCATCGTGAAGCCTGGGGAGAAGATCCCTGCTGATGGTCTGATGAAGAAAGGCGTTTCGACCATAGATGAATCTATGATGACTGGCGAGAGCGTTCCTGTGGAGAAGCATCCTGGCGACATGGTGATCGCCTCAACTTTGAACAAGACCGGCTCCTTCGCGTTCACTGTCACAAAGACTGGCAAGGATACTCTTTTTATGCAGATCGTCAAGATGGTGCAGGATGCGATGGAGCAAAAACCGTCGATCCAGCGTCTTGCCGATAAGGTCTCAAGTATTTTTGTTCCGGTGGTCCTAGTCCTATCGATTGGCACTTTTGTCGTGTGGTTCTTTGTCAGAGGCGAAGGTCTTGCCCAGTCTTTGGAGTTCGCTATCACGACTCTTGTCATCGCGTGCCCCTGCGCATTAGGCCTTGCCACCCCGACAGCTGTCATGGTTGGCACTGGTGTCGGCGCTCACAAAGGCATCCTGATAAAGACTGGTGAGGCGCTGGAGAAGGTTGGCAAGATAGACACGATCATCCTAGATAAGACTGGCACGCTCACTAAGGGCAAGCCCAGTGTCACAGATATTGTCACTCTCAAAGGTGAGGTTGAAGAGCTTCTCAAATATGCGGGGATAGCCGAGATGCCAAGTGAGCATCCTATCTCGCAGGCTGTGGTCCAGAAGGCCAAAGATGAGAATATCGTTTTGGCACAGGCCACTTTCTTCCGTAATCACGAGGGTATGGGTGTTGAGGCCTCATGGCGTGGTAAGCACGTCTTGGTTGGCAATGCCCGTCTCATGAAGAGCTTGAGGGTCCCTATCGAAGATGCGGAAGAGAGGTTTGTCGAGCTGGAATCTCAAGGCAAGACTGTTCTTTATGTCGCTTTGGAGAGTAAACTCATCGGTCTGATAGCCGTGGCCGACACGATCAAAGAGGATGCCAAAGAAGCCATTCTAGGTTTCAAGAAGATGGGGCTCCAAGTGATGATGCTCACTGGCGATAATGAGCGTGTCGCTAAGGGCATAGCAAAAGAGCTTGGTATAGATCAAGTGATGGCGCAGGTGCTTCCTTCTCAAAAGTTAGACAAGGTTAAGGAGCTCCAAGGGCAGGGCAGGTGTGTGGCTATGGTAGGTGATGGTATCAATGATGCTCCCGCGCTCACCCAAGCTGATGTGGGGATCGCCATTGGCGGCGGTACGGATGTAGCCAAAGAGTCTGGTGATATAGTCCTTGTCCGCAGTCAGGTGGTAGATGCAGTGACTGCTATGCGCCTCTCAAAACTCACTGATAAGAGGATCAAGGAGAATCTTTGGTGGGCGTTTGGCTATAATCTGATAGGTCTCCCTTTGGCTATGGGCATCCTGGCTCCATGGGGCATAATCCTCCCTGCTGAAGCCGCGGGTCTCGCGATGGCCCTCTCAAGTGTGAGTGTCATCACTAATTCGTTGAGGATACGGAAGTTTAAGTGACCAGTATACCCTTTTCCACACCCGAAAAGTATTTAAATGCAAATTCGGGGCTAAAAACCTAACATTACTCTCTCGAGAGGTGATATGTAATGGCAGAAGAGAAAGGATATGGATTGCTCATATCAGCTATCGTCTCAATCGTGGCGATTGTTGGTATGGTCGTCTTGTTCTCTAGCGGGAACATGACAGGGCGTGCGATAAGCATGCAGGGTAAATCATCCAACACGTTTGGATGGGGTGCAGAAGGCGAAGACCTCAACATCTACGCTTTCCAGCCAGGCGACTCCCCAAGTGGGATCGTCAACTATGATGCCGGAGTGGAGACATACGGCGCGCAGGCAGCTTTCGAACCAGGAAATCAGCGATTGCGTGAGAACGTGCCATGCTACTATGCAGAGACTGGCAAATTGACTTGCCCAGGCACAGGCAATGGTGTGGACTCCTTCAACAGCGGTTCCCCTGGCGATGTCGCTACCGGTGAAAGACAGTCTCCAGAGACTGTCCAAGCTTACGGCAGACCGCTTGTTTTACAGAGCTAGATCAAGTTACTTCTTTTTTATTTTTCATCTTTTTTTCACCCAGCTTTATAACCCTCCGCAAGTTCTCGATTCTAGGTATTTTGGTGAAAAAAATGGCGCTTGTGAGGATCAAAGGTCACGATATCGACACGATAACAGTTGGTGATTCATGCAATAGGAGGGCTTTGCAGTTTCGCAATAACATCTTTTCCCTCTTAGGCAAGCTAGATGTCATCCAGGACGACATAGATATACCTCTTGAGATGGTCGCGATGAAGTCTGCTCCAGCATCAGTCTCTTGGTATTTTGATGGGCATTTCCTCCATTATAGCTACAGCGCTTGCAAGAGATTTGTCGAGAACCTCTATGTCGTGCAGAAGGTGCTTGAGGTGAAGGTGGCCGCTCTGGTGGCTGGCGAGGAGACTATCGAGGATTTTCTGGCCTCTTTTAGTGAGGAGCACGATGTCGCTCTCAGACGCAAGGAGGCAAGGGAGACTCTTGGCCTTGATCCTGGCGAGAAGGACGTCGCTGTCATCGATAAGGCGTACAAGGCCTTGGCAAGGGAGCATCATCCGGATCAGCCCAGTGGGGATACCGAGCGTTTCAAGCAGATCAATAACGCGCATAAGATGTTGAAAAGGGAGCTGTGTTGAGTTTTAGCAACGTTTATTAACCGATTCTTCGCGTATTTACAGTGGTGATATGATGGATTCTGCGCAGATAGCGGTGTTGGTCCTTGCCATGGTGGCGGCTGTAGGCGTAAGCCTTTCCCTTTCCGGCGCGATCCACGGCGATGCTACGTATCTTTCTCCTGTGAAATCGACTGGTGTGTGTCTTAAACTGGATGCCTGTCAGTCAGGCTGGCGTTGTTGCGCGAATAATCAGTGCAGATGCGCGTCATTCGATGACGCGGCATTCTATCGAAGTTTATTGTCTGATAAGTCTGATGCTCTTTGCAGGACCGATGATTACGGTCTTCTCCATTGTGTGGGTAAAGATGCGCCTGCGGTGGCGCCAGCAGGAAGGATTTATCCAAGATCCGCGTCTCAAGATGCCCCTGCCATTCCATCAGAAGCAAAAGAGATTGGCACGGTGACTGAAGGGGTGTTCTTATCATGAGATCACATGTAATAATAGGAATCGCTAGCGTCACTGCCTTGCTTGCCCTTTTCTATGTGGGTTCGCTTTCACCGACGGGCGCTGTTGCCACTTGTCCATTTTACTATAGTACAGAGAGCGGCAAGTATATGCAAATGTGCGGCCTGGAGGTGGTTCCGCGTCCTACTTTCGAAGCCAATCCCGGCGCTATTCTTTTCACTCCTTCTGATGTCCAGACTGGTAATAGGTTTGAGCCGGGCGAGGGACTCATGCGCAGGCAGACCCGTTATGCCACACGTCTAAGCGTGGCCAACAATGTGGGCAAGAAGTCTTGGGAGCTCCGTGGGGAGGAAGGTAACACCTTCGACCCCCAAGGTTGGGCAAGCCGCAGCAGGTCTAGGGCGGCGTATATCGTTACAGAGTAGAAATTCCAATACTTATTTTAACCTCCCAGCTAGTCTGCTATCATGAAAATGCGCAAGATTAGCCTCCTTCTCTTGATCCTCTTTGGTGTTTCATGTTTTGCGTTCCCGCAGCCTGCTGGTTACGTCAATGATTTTGCGGGCGTCTTGTCCCCCGGCCAGGCGGATTCTCTTAATGCCCGTCTGGCGGATTTTGAGAAGAATACCACCATCGAGATCGTTGTGGTGACGATCCCTTCCCTCGAAGGTTCTGATATCGACACATACGCAGTCGATCTTTTCGCCGATTGGAAGATCGGCAAACAGCAAAATGATAATGGCCTTCTTCTTCTCATCGCCCCCAATGAAAAGAAGTGGCGTTTTGAGGTTGGATACGGTTTGGAGGGCCTTCTTAATGATGCCAAGGTGGGGCGTATCGGCCGTGATGTTATGGTCCCCTATTTCAAGGAGAACGATTTTGCCGGCGGTATAAATGCGGCTATAGATGCCATCCTCCCTATCCTCTCCGGCCAGCCTGAAACCATAGCATATGGTGAGAGCGATATCGCGGGAAATGCGGTCATCGCTTTATTCATCATCCACTCTCTTCTCTGTCTTGTCTGTTTCAACGCCTATATCTATTATAAGAAGAAAAAGAAGAAGAAGACGAAACTTCTGGTGGCTCCTTGGGTCTTTGTCCTATTAGTGATTATCGGCGCTTTGTTTATCGGTCTTGTCATCGCAGGAATCGCCGCGATATTCCTTATCGTGATGACCTTGATCCATCTGGCCAACGCATTTAGTAAAGGCGGTCCAGGCGGTCCGGGGATTGGCGGTTTTGGCGGTTCCAGCGGTGGCTTTGGCGGTTTTGGCGGCGGTGGTTCTGGCGGCGGTGGCGCCAGTGGCGGCTGGTGAATAAAAAGTCTTATTAACAAGTTATTCTCCCTCTTTTTCCATGGATAGATTATTCATCTACAACTGTCATGGAGCGGTCCAAGCGGTCATCTATGGCCTCTTGAACACAAGGAAGCTTGTGGAACCGGTGAATGTCGAGCGGCTTGATAATTTGGTGACTTCAGGGTATCTTGTGGATCACCATCTCGATTTCCATATCTCGCGTGAAGAGGCTAGAAAGATATGTGACTATATCCATGATTCGAAGTCCTTTTGCAGATATTCGCATGTAAGCGAATTGCATCGGGAGTTCCCAATCCTCGCTAATGAGGGCTCTGGCTATCCTGCTTATGGGGGGCGGGATCCTTTGCTTTGCTCGTCTGATGAGGAATTCAGGGACGAGCAGCTATTGCCTTACCGATAGATTTTTCATGCGCACCACAGCAACATTATTAAATCCCGGTTTGTGAGTTCTCTCTTATGGCAAAATCAGAATCTTTCATGAAACCCTGGATGTGGGTTGTGGGCGTCATCGTTCTTGTCGGTCTTCTTCTTGTCGGATGGATGGTCGGCACGTATAACACGTTAGTTTCGCTCAATACGGGCGTTGATAAGGCGTGGGGAGATGTTGAGACCAATTATCAGAGACGTTTCGATTTGATCCCAAATCTAGTTGAGACTGTCAAGGGTTATGCGAAACAGGAAACTCAAATTTTCACTGAAGTTGCGGCTGTCCGCAGTCAGTGGGCAGGTGCGGCAACGACTGATGATAAGATGAGAGCCGCGCAGGCGTCAGATGGTGTGATCGGCCGTCTTATCGCTGTGGCAGAGGCTTATCCAGAGCTTAAGAGCAACACTAACTTCCTTGCCCTCCAAGACGAATTGGCAGGCACCGAGAACCGTATCTCTGTCTCAAGACAGCGATTCAATGAAGCTGTCGGCTCTTATAACATCAAGGTCAAGACAGTGCCTTCAAACATCGTAGCTTCCCTCTTCGGATTCGAGATAAAGGACATGTTCAAATCCGAATCAGGGGCCGACAAGGCTGTGAAGGTAGCGTTCTAGATTCTTTTTCTCTCATTTTTCTTTTTTATCTTTGCTTATCAGAAAATCAAGGTGGCATTTTCAACTGCTCAAAGATATCTGTGAAGTCATCAGACCAGAAGATCTCATTTGAATTTTTCGAATTCTTCAAATACTTTGTCCCTGATTTTGGCTCTTTCATTATCTGTAGTAGCTCTTGCCGCTTTGCCTCTGGATTTGCCAAGCTCAATCATCGCCTGTTTTAGCTTGATTTCTTCGACTCTCTCTCTTAATGCGTTCCTGATGAATTCTGTTCGGCTATGGAAGCCAGCTTTTTTCGCTGTCTTGTCTACGTCTTCCAGGAATGAATGCTCCATCTTGAAGGTGACCAATTCTGTTGTCATATCACCGTTGTATATACGCTTTATATATAAGCTTTTTGGGTCTTTCCATCCCTGATTAGACCAGGTCAGGGGCTGATTCATCTACTTCTAGATTCCTTGTTTGGTTAGCGCCGCCATTATTTGCGTTTCTCGATGTGCCTTCGGAGTTCTGTCATGCTCTTGAATCGGATTCCCTTTTGTTTACTGATAGATTTTAACTTCTCCACAAATTCAGGACGCAGTTGCGGCTCAAGCACGTTCTCTTCGTAACCCTTTGCCATGGCTTCGATTGCTTGACTTTTGTCCTTAAGTCCGAATTTGGCTTTCACAATATTGAGTATCTGGTTGGTATGCTCATCCACATCGATTATCGCTTGCACCATTGGTCACCTTAGCAGTATTAATATGGTATTAATAGTGTATTAATATTTAAATCTTTGCTCTTCAAAATGTGGATAACCATATTATTTTATACTCACTAATCCGTAGAATCCCATGGATCACATCGCCATCATGAAGAAGTCTTGGAGGCTTACAGAGAAGATCCTTTCAGGAGAAAAGACCATCGAGTCAAGGTGGTATGTTTCGCGTGTATCTCCTTGGGGCAGGATCAGGTGTGGAGAGACAGTCTATATAAAAGATTCAGGCAGTCCTGTCACAGCGAAAGCCATAGTCGATAAAGTGTTCCAATTCTCTGAGCTCACTCCCGACAAGGTCAAGGCTGTCCTTGAAGACCACAGCAAAGGATTAGGTATAACTCCAAATGATATCCCTATTTTTTTCGACAGGTTCAAGGACAAGAGGTACTGTATCCTTGTTTTCCTCAAGACCCCGCAAGAGATACCTCCCTTCGAGATTGACAAGACTGGTTTTGGCCTCATGTCCGCATGGATATCCACAGAGGATATCAATCGTATCAAGCGTCACGGACAGATTTAGAAATCTTGTATTTGTTTAGCTATTTAGCATAGTTGTTCGGTGAGCATTCGGTGGAGTTCTTGGCGGGTGTCTTTCATGTTGCTCCTTACCGTAACGGCGGTCCCCCGTCTATCCACTGTCCGTTCTTCATCGTCCCTTGGTATGTCGCTCCGGCGGGCGGCTGCGCGTCTCCATTTCCGCCCATATACCCTACTGTTGTGATGACACCTTTTAGTTTGCGGAATCTCTCTTCCACATGCCAGAAGCATCCTGCTCCAAATGTCGCTATCATCTTTTGAACTCCATAGCAAGAGAATTTATGCAGTATCTCTTGCCACTCGGTTTTGGTCCGTCATCGAAAATGTGTCCAAGGTGGCTGCCGCATCTCTTGCATTGGACTTCTATGCGTTGCATTCCAAAGGAATTATCCGTGACATACTGCACCGCGTCTTTTTTGGCGTCATAAAATGAAGGCCATCCGCAGTTTGATTCGAACTTTTTGTCAGAGCTAAACAACTCATTTCCGCAAGCCGCGCACACATATTTTCCTCTTGAGTCGAACTTGACGTACTTCCCGCTAAATGGCGCCTCTGTTCCTTTCTCGCGCAGGATATGGTATTGTTCTGGTGTGAGCCGCTTCTTCCAATTGTTTGTCTTGCCATCCATCAGATACAGAACATTTCAAGTTATAAAAACGCTTCGGGGCAGTTTCCATAACACCTATAAACCATCGGGAATATCTGGTGGCATGAAAAAAGATTATCCCCAATCCTCCTCCATCAGTCCAAAAGTGGAGGTGAGGTCATCCCCTATCCAAGGTCATGGTATGTTCGCGAAAGAAC
>CAYHWL010000016.1:0-18316 GCA_964359785.1 uncultured Methanosarcinales archaeon
GAACCGGCTAGCCGCCAATGATTGAGGCGAAAGAGTAATATATCCCCCTGTTTTTTCCTATTTTTGGTGATTAACATGACTATTGATAAGACAGTGAAGGAAATCCCGCACAAAAACCGGAATTGGTATGAAATTGAGTGTAGCGGCAGGGATGAGAGATCTAGTGAATGTCTCCCCAAACCTATGAATCTGACAGTTGAAATCTATGCAAAAGGTAATCAGATAATAGGCGATGTGAGATGCTCGTACTATGTCTCGGACAAAGGCCAGTGTAGTGCTGGCAATGGACATTGTCCATACGATTTCGAGGTGCCAGCCATCCTCCGTCAAGACAAAAGGAAAGGCACAATGCAGTGGTAGAACTATTTTTTCTTATTTTTCTGGTGTCTTCTTGACCGCTTTGGCGGATTTAGTTATCCTGCCTAGCTCCGAGACATTCTCGGAGAGTTCAGGAAGGATCTTTTGGAAGACCTTCTCCATAGCGCGGATCTCTGTGCCAACTGACAGAAGAGATTTATCATAGTCGCCAATCTTCGCGACTATAGCGCGATGGAGATTATCGATCTCACTGCGCAGATCCGCAAGCTGCTGCTCCGCTTTACCGATACGAATCTCGGCAGACTCACGCCATTCCTTGTCTTTGTCCATACGTTTGGACACATCACGCCACTTTTCTTCTATAATCGATTCTGCCAATTCCTCGAATGATTGGGTCTGTTGAGTCTGCTGGAAGCTTTGAGGCTGATTTAGACTGCCACCCTGCAAAGAACCCATAGGAGGAGTGGTGAGCGGGGACTGCAGATCACTCGCTCCAATAGGCACAGCGCCTGTTATCGTGCTTTTCAACGCCGCTTGATTGAGCGCGTCATAAATTTGAGTCTGATTGTACCCTTGCTTTGTGAGGATCTGGATTATCTGATTATTGGTGAGACCTTGTTGCTGCATCGAAACGACATACTCTGTTGGAGTGCCGGTATTAGGCGCTGGAGGCGGCCCCACATCTTTTTTCTTGAGAAAATCCATCATAGCCATAGCAAACATCGACGAAATCACGTTTTTAAATGTTTCTTTGGGACATCGGGCTTGAATACGGTCATTCCACCGGTCTGCTCACCGGTGGTTCGTAACCGGTTCCATTCGGTAGCCAAAAGTTCGCGTAGTGAGCACCCCGAGGTCCTCAGACCGAGCATGCCACCGGAATTGAGCGCGGGAGCGCGATCACCGGTGGTGGGTGCGAACTTTTGACTGTCCTTGATTGGATAGGGATGTTATAAGCGTTGATGTTGATTGTTGTGGAATATTAGTCTACAGATATTGATATGGCTGGGCTCTTTTCCAGGTATCATGAGGACGATAACCTGCAGACGGCCTGACCTTGAGGGGAGGGTGCGAGAGCTCACAGAAGGCCTGGCAAACCCTCTCTTCCGGGCCTTGGGAGACGGGGCAGAAGACGAATTCAGAAGAGATGGAACCCTAAATCCCAAGCATGGAAGCCTCGGCGCAGGAACAGGGGTCTTCTTCACCACCAGCATAGAATACGCGAAGGGGTTCCTGAAAAGGACGCTTCTGATAACCACAAGGGAGATGATCGACCATCAGCAAAAGGCGGTAGACACACGCCAAGAAGGATACGACAAGGAGGCGCGCACACGGATGGACAAAAAATACGGGCCAGGAAAATACGATGGATACATGCTGTGGGATGAGATAACCTCTTATGACACCATCACCTTTGAAGGCGGACCAGAAGGGGCCGCGGTCTACTGCAGAAGGACACCGGTGACACAAGATGAGATCCTAGCGAAAATCGAGATTGAAGCGTGTGCGTGAATCTCAAAGCTCCCTTCTTAATTCTTTTACCATACCCTGCACTACATCCATACCACTATCCCAGAACGTGGTATCATGCATATCGACACCGATCTCGCCTAGCATCTTCTCCGGACGTTCACTACCCCCATATGAGAGAAGCTTTAGATATTTGGGCACAAACGATGGGCCCTCTTCAACGTACCTCTTGTAGAGGCCAAGCACAAGAAGGTTGCCGAAACTGTACGCGTAGACATAGAACGGATAATGGAAGAAATGGCTGACTCTCAACCATTCAAACTTGAAATGATCAGGGACGGCCATATCCTTTCCGAATTGCTCCTTGAGGTTCTTTAGATACATCTCGCTCACGTCTTTTGTGTCGGAGCCGGATCCAATCATCTTGTGCGCCTCCTGCTCAAAGAGCACAAAATAAGCCTGCCTTGTGATCGCCGCGTAGAGGCCGTCTAACCTGTGGGCGATCAAAGCGGTACGGTCTTTCTGGGATTTTAGCGTCTCAAGATATCCTTTCTCAAGAAGTATCTCGCCGAATATCGACGCTGTCTCCGCCAATGGAAGGGGGGCGTGCGCGGTGAATATGCTCTTGTCACCTGCCAACTGTGAGTGGATAGCATGGCCAAGCTCATGGGCCAAAGTAGATACATCATTCCATCTGCTGTCATAGCTTTGCAGGACATATGGGACCAAAGATGGAAGAGGGGTGCTGCAAAAAGCCCCTCCCTCTTTATTTGGACGGACCTGGGAATCCAGATGGTGTTTGTCAATCACATTCATAGCCAAAGATCTCATCTTCGGAGAGAATCTCTGATAAGAATCCATCACCATCTTGACCCCTTTGTCAAACGGGAAACACTTTTGTTTTGTGTGGATGGGGGCGTAGATATGCTCCCTTGACATCTTCTTGACTCCTATCATTTTAGCTTTCAATCTGAAATAATCCTGGAATATCTCATTTCTCTTTCTTATCACGCGGATCATCTTCTCGATGGCATCATCAGGAATATCATTGCCAAAATTCCTTGCGCCAATCGGGTTAGTGAACTTTCTCAACTGCACCTTGTCCTGTTTCCAATCTATCACCAAAGAACGATAAAGATCCCCAAGTTCATTTTGATGGGCGCTAAAAATCCGATGGTATTCTTGATAGGCATTTGTCCGCATCTTTGCGTCAGGGCTAGTGATCAATCCGTGCATCTGCTGCTCAATCAGGGATCTCTTCTTGCCTTTGACTTTCAAGTTGAAACGATATGTGCTGGTCTGGGCGTCGTATTGTTTGATGAGCGCTTCCTTGCCGGTGATATCTTTGAGATTGATTATCTTCTCTTCTGGCTCCGTGAGGATATGCGGCTTTGCTCTGCGTATCTCGAAGAGGAACTGCCGGAATCTTGGAAGACTCTCCATGATCTGCTTCGCGTAGGCTTCATCTACATCCTTCCACCAGTGCGTGAAGAACATCAGGCGGTTTCCGATATCAGCCTCATTTTGGCTGAATCTCGCAGATAGTGCCCTACCTGCATCATCATCCGTGTGCGCGGCGGTCTTGAGCGACGCGTAACCAGCAAGCTTGGAGACCTCCTGGGCTATCATCTCCTGCGACTTAAGAAGGGAAGCTATCACATCTGCAGGGGGTTTGGACTTAAGGATCGCTTTTTGCGACTCAACTTGCACCACCATCGATTCTATCTCATCCTGCTTTTGTTTTATCTGGGATGAGTTTTCGAGCAACTCTCCAAGATCCCATTCTTGAGGTTTTAATGCCATCAGGTCACTTCTGCAGCTTATCATCCACTATCTCTTGGACGATCTTCTCGACTTGGTTGCGTGTCACAAAATTCAAAGGCTGCCACAGCTCGATGTAACGTTTAAGGACCATGACATCTTCTTTCTTTGCGCCAGAGACCACTTCAGCAGCCATCTGCATGATCTTGGCATCCATATCCTTTAGGAGGCGTTTGACCTCCAGCAAATCAGCCTGTGTCGCCCTCAATTCTCCAGTCAAGGATTTTTGGCTGCCGATCTGGTTCTGTTCAAGAAATTGCATCTTGTCACGGATATTACCATAACGATCCTCCAGGACTCGAAGTCTCCTTGACACAGAATTCACTTCAGCCACAATATCTGTCATGCCTGCAGCGGAGACACCAGGCTCTTCTTTTTTCTTGCCGCCAAAGAACCCTGTGCTTTCAGGCTTCTTTGGCGCTGGATTAGGCGTGAGGCCTAGAGGCATGTTATCCATAACAAAGAGAAACATCATCACGCAACATATATAAACCCTTGCACGGGGGAATCGACCATATATTGAGAGAATAAAGGGGGGAGAAGAGATTGGCCACACAATCAGGAGGCTACCAAGTAATCCGTGAAGGAGAAGAGGTAGTGCTCAAGGTGAACTATGATGGGGCGATGGTCATCCCCAGCATAGAGGAATCCGATACTGTCATGAGCAAGGTAATAGACATCATGACAGAGACCGGACGGGTCACCAAGATAATCCTCAATCAAAAAAGGGATTATGAGTATGACTATCAGCAAGTGCTCATGCTTTTTGAGATAGCGATGCTCTACAAGGATTTCGTCAAGGAGCGATTCAACAAAAGCGACCTTGTGGACACAGCTTGCCCCTATGCAGCTTCTGAATTCACGAAAAGATACGCGGAAGTGACTACCCTTTTGCATCGTCTAATGAAAAGCGACCCGCTTGGCGCCTATGTCGAGATCAAGAGGATACTGCGAAAAGAGCAGATAATGCTTGAGCAAGGGCCAAAGGCGCACCAAGGTTGCGTCAATGCATATACCACATTCCTGCACAAGACATTGAATGCTTTTGAGAAGACAAGGCTCGTGCAATTGGCGGCAGGTGACCTTGCTGGGTACAAATTAGGGGATCGTAGCGTGTACCGCAAGATATTCACCGCATCGGTCAAGCCAGACTTCATGTACACAAAGTTAATGAGCGCCTACCCGCAGGAAGCAGAAGAGATACAGGCATATTCTGTCGGGGACACCGAAGTGGTGCTCTTTAGGATCCCTAATAGCATCCAGACACTCTATCACATGATGCCGCCGGAGTTCCGGCTCTCCGAGGACAGATATGAGATATTGGACACCGCCCGCCGTGTGCTCGCGGAACACAAACCAACGCAGCAGGAATTCACAGACCCAGCACGCATGCGGCAGGTCTTTTACGATATAGGCAGTGATCTGATAGAAGAGCTATCCCAGATGCAGAATGTCAATCTGAAACTAAAAGAGATAGACACCCTCACCAAAGTGCTGAATCGGTATACCATCGGATTTGGTTTGATCGAGGTTTTGTTGTCTGATGACAAGATACAGGATATCACAATCAACTCTCCAATGGGACGCACACCCATGTTCATCGTGCACGCAGACCAGGGGGATTGCGTGACAAATGTCGTGCCCACATCAACAGAAGGAGAATCATGGGCCTCAAAACTCCGATTGGTGAGCGGCAGACCACTTGATGAAGCCAACCCTATCTTGGACACCGCTTTATTTTTGCCAGGAGCCACCGCAAGAGTCGCTGTGATCGGGCCGCCGCTCAATCCAGCCGGACTCGCTTACGCATTCCGCAGGCAAAGGGACAAGCCATGGACATTGCCTTTGTTTGTCAAGGTTGGAATGATCAACCCACTTGCCGCTGGCGTCATAAGCTTCCTTGTCGATGGATCGCGAACCATGCTTGTCGCAGGAACGCGAAGCGCAGGTAAGACCTCACTTCTTTCTGCTGTCATCGTGCAGATACTACGGCGGTACAGGATAATCACTGTAGAGGATACACTGGAAATCCCAGTACCCGCGCTCAAGGAACTAGGCTATAATATCCAGTCAATGAAAGTAGCATCCGCGCTGTCCCGTGGGTCAACGGAGATCACGGCCGCTGAAGGGATCCGCACCACATTGCGTCTTGGCGATTCCGCACTTATCGTAGGAGAAGTGCGAAGTGATGAGGCCCGCGCCTTATATGAAGCCATGAGGGTAGGGGCGCTAGCCAATGTGGTCGCAGGAACAATCCACGGTGACAGTCCATACGGAGTCTACGACCGTGTGGTGAATGACTTGAATGTGCCTAGGACGTCATTTAAGGCTACAGATATCATCATGGTAGCAAACCCCATACGTTCACCAGACGGACTGCACAGATGGAGACGGGTCACAGAGATAACAGAGATACGAAAACATTGGGAAGAGGATCCTTTGACCGAAGGCGGATTTGTTGACTTGATGAAATATGACTCCAAGAAAGGAGAATTGCTGCCTTCGGCCGATCTGATAAACGGGGACAGCGACATCATCAAGAGCATCGCTGGAAATGTCAAAGAATGGGCTGGAAACTGGGACGCGGTATGGGATAGCATCCAATTGCGCGCGGACATCAGCAAGACGATGGTAGATCTCGCCAAACAAAGCGGGAACAGCGAACTATTGGAAGCACAATTCTATGTCGTGGCAAATGATATGTTCCATGTCATAAGCGAGAAAGTGCGAGAGCAGGTAGGTTCGCTAGACAGCAAGAGGATTTACTTTGAGTGGAATGAATGGCTTAAAAACGCCGCAAAAAGATATGAGGCGCGTTAGATGGCGCAAGATCCACGACTGGAGCAGATCACAAACAAGTACAAAGAGAAGTTCGGAATAGAACTTGGCGGGGAACAACGCAGGATAGAGAGCAGGACATACCAGGCATTCAAAAAAGAGATGCTTCCCACACAACATTCATTCTACGAAAAAGGATGCAACCTGTGTGATAAGATCATTGATGTCAAACTCAAGAAAGAGCGTTTTCTGGCCTTGACAGAACAGATAAAAATAGCCCATCTGGACATCACTCCAAACGGAGTAGAGGTCTTTAGTTTTCTTGCCCCCACTTTCTTGATAGTCCTTGGCGCCACCTTCTCCATGCTATTATTTGACTCATTGTTCTTCGCTTTCTTCTTTGTATTTGTAGGCTTTGGACTGATACTGCCCTTGCGGCAACTGCCAGAGTTCATCTCAAATTCATGGAGGATGAAAGCCTCTAATCAGATGGTCCAGTGTGTGTTCTTCATCGTCACCTACATGAGGCATACATCGAATCTTGAAGGCGCAATCAATTTCGCAGCTGACCATCTCACGGCCCCCTTATCGCTTGATCTGAAAAAAGTGATATGGGATGTCGAGACCGGCAAATACGAAGGCGTGAAAGACTCACTTGACTCATATCTTGAATCATGGAAGAAATGGAACAGCGAATTCATCGAAGCCATGCATCTGATCGAAAGCTCGTTATATGAGTCGAGCGAGGAGAGACGACTGCAATTACTGGACAAATCGCTTGATGTGATACTCACCGAAACATACGAGAAGATGCTGCACTACGCCCATAATTTGAAGAGTCCGATCACTATGCTGCACATGCTTGGAGTGATACTACCAATCCTTGGCCTGGTCATACTGCCTCTTGTCGTGTCATTTTTGGGCGGTGCGGAGTGGTATCATATCGCCGCATTGTACAATGTCATAATGCCTCTGCTCGTGTTTTTGCTAGGACGTAAGATACTTTCACTTCGACCAACTGGCTATGGGGATGTCGATATTAGCGAGATGAACCCGAAACTGCGCAAATACAAAAATGTGATAATGAATGTCCTTGGAAAAGAAGTGGCGGTGAATCCTATCTACATCTGTCTGGCGCTCTTTTTTGTGCTGTTTTTCGTATCGATGATCCCTGCCGCGGTGTTCTACGTGACTGATCCGGCAGTCTTATTGGCGGAGAAGGAGATCGGCGCTGACGCCGATGGCCGCGGAAGCTGGGGATTTAAATTTCTGGACTATAAAATGAGCGTCGCAAATGAAGGGGCAAATCAGGGAAAAGTCCTTGGACCATACGGACTTGGAGCGGCGGTGCTTTCACTATTATTGCCTCTTGCTATCGGACTTTCTATCGGGCTTTACTTGCATCTACGCACCAAGAACCTGATCTCTATTAGGGAGAAGACAAAAGAAATCGAGAAGGAATTCGCCTCCGCGCTGTTCCAGCTTGGCTCCCGTCTTGGAGACGGTATGCCTCTTGAGATGGCTATGGGGCGTGTGTCAGACGCGATGGAAAGCACAACATCCGGCAAATTCTTTGAGATAGCATCAAATAACGTTGTCCAGATGGGCATGAGCGTAGAAGAAGCGATATTTGACCCAGAACATGGAGCTATCTTGTTTTTTCCCTCAAATGTCATCGACTCTTCCATGAGAGTATTGCTTGAGAGCATCAAGAAAGGGCCGGGGGTCGCAAGCGAAGCCATGCTTAATGTAAGCCGATATATCAAAGAGATACATAGGGTAGATGAGCGTTTGAAGGATCTGATGGCGGATATCATTAGCTCAATGCGCTCACAGATAGATTTCATGGCGCCAGCAATCTCTGGGATAGTGATCGGCATCACCTCCATGATAACCACTATTTTGGGTAAATTGCGCGTGCAGTCGGAGGCGCTTGCCACCGCAGAGACTGGCGGCAAGATGACGCTCTTCACGCAGTTGTTTGGGGATAGCATCCCAACCTATTACTTCCAGATAGTCGTGGGATTGTACCTGCTTGAGATAATCTACATCCTCTCCTTCATGAGCAATGGCATCGAGAATGGAGCGGATAAGCTGAATGAGAAGTATATTGTCGGAAAGAACCTGATGAAATCTGTGGTCATCTATACCTGCGTCGCGCTAGTCGTCATGATAATCTTCAACATGATCGCCGTGAATGTCGTCACGCAGACAGGCGGCGGAGCGGCGTTTGGGTCATGAGGGCGGTCCAAACGGAAGAACGGATAAAGAAAAGCATCCCAAAGGTTCATGCTGCCAAAGAAGTGTGGGGGATATTCCCTTTGGATTGGACAAGATCCACCCAAGAATTGAAAGATGAAGCGCGCAAGGGATGGGAATGACCGAATACTTCTTTGATTCATATGCGATAATAGAAGTGACTAAACGGAATTTATCTTATGAAAAATATCTTGATTTTGAGATCAGGATGTCCTTTCTCAATCTTGTCGAAGTCACTTATATTCTTAACCTAGAACAAGGAGAGAAAGCCACTGAAAAAGTATATTCTAAGTTCAAGGAATTTGTTGTCGAGATCCCGGAGAAGATCGTGTTGGAAGCAGTCAAATTCAGGCTTAATAACAAGAAAAAAAGCCTATCTTATGCTGATTGCATCGGATATATCTATGCGGTGCAACACGGGTTTGTCTTTTTGACAGGGGATGATGCTTTCAAAGGCATGTCAAACGTGGAATTAGTGAAATAGAAAATAAAAGGGGGTCATTTCAGTTGTGTTTTCGTATCATACCTTGTCAATAAGCGTTGCTGGCATCCGCCATGTGCCGGCTTCGCCAAAATTCACAAGGATGGTCGTATTAGCTACGCGGATCACTTTCCCTTGCAACCCGAGTTGAAGACGACGTGAACCTTTAAGATTCTTCACAGTCTCTCCCGGTCTGAATGTTAAGACCTTGAGTCGGTCTATACGCTCTAGTCTTGAACGGTTCTCGTCATTGGCCAGCGAAAGAAGTGCTTTTAATTCTTCATCTGTTGTACCATGGATCAAGTTCGCAAACCCTTGAAGCTTTTCTTCACTGATGTTTTCTGCCATATAGGGAACGCCTGAATTTGCAGGGAGCAGTTTTATTCGGGAGCATCATTGTTCGCGTTTTGCGAAATGTGAGCCGTAAGGATGTTATCCAGTTATTTCCCTCGAGCTTGCTTCTCTGTGCGTTGTCTTATTAAAGAGATTGTTGATCGCATCAATAAAAAACTTTGTTTTTTGTTCAGTTTCATAATCTTCCACAACGCTTTCGCAGACAAACCAAGCATCAATGTCATACGTGTTTGGCCTTTGTCTTTTTGACAGGGGATGATGCTTTCAAAGGCATGTCAAACGTGGAATTAGTGAAATAGAAAATAAAAAATCGGTAGCTGCAGTCTCCTTGAAAGGAAAAAGGATATGGGTCGAGGGAGATTTGAACTCCCGACATTCCGCATCAGTTATGCACTGATTCCACGGTTACGGAAAGCTAAAATCGCCTCTTCAGCCGTCTAAGCCAACCTTATTACGGGTTGTGTGCTCTCCCAGGCTGAGCTACCGACCCATATTAACAGAGGAGGTCAGAAGGGGCGTTTTTAAATGTTGCGTGGATTAGACGCACTGGACAAGTGTGCATAAGCTTTATATATTAGTTATACATTGTGTTTAAACATGGAAGTTGAACTAAAAGAATGGGGGAATTCAATAGGTGTAATTGTGCCTGCTGAAGCTCTTAAAGAACTTGGGCTGCGTAAAGGTGATAAAGTCGAAATACAATTTGTTCCAAAACATGGTCTTAGTGGATTTGGCATTTGCAAAGGGGCAAAACCGTTCACTGAAGAGAAAGACTCTGATCTGTGGTGAACCATGATTATCATCGTCGACAGTTATGCCTGGATTGAGTATTTCATGGGTTCAAAGAAAGGCGAGAAGGTAGTTGAGCTCCTAGAAAATAAAAATTATGAATTTCTTACCCTAGAATGTTGTCTGGCTGAGATCAAGACTTGGAGTATACGGAATGGACAGGATTTTGATAAACTGTATCCCATAATTCGATCAAATTCAACGGTGATAAGGGTAATCGAGCAGGATTGGATATTGGCAGCAGAGATTAGGATCGGATGTCAAAAAAAAGGTAAGGACTTGGGACTTATCGATGCTTGTATTCTTGCTGTACAAAATAGGTTAAGCACACAGGTGTTGTCAGGTGATAAACATTTCAAAGATATGCCAAAGACAATCTTCTTGAGTTGAATCACTTTTATAAATCGGGTGATTCTTTCTTTGAGATGGCACACGCACCAAAACCCACGCCCCACTTCAGCTTCTGCACAGGTGACTTATCTCGTGGGTGCGAACTGTGCGTCAAAGGACGTAAGCTGGTGTTGTTTATCACCGGCTTATGCGGCCAGAAATGCTTCTATTGCCCAGTAAATGAGGCAAAATACGGACATGATCTTGTCTATGCCAACGAATGGAAATTGGCGAATCCTGATGACCCCAAGGAATTGCTTGAGGAAGCAAGGCTTTGCAATGCCAAAGGCGCTGGGATCACAGGAGGCGATCCGCTGTGCAATATCAAGAGGTGTGCCGAGTATATCGTCTTGTTGAAGAAGACTTTTGGGAAATTGTTCCATATCCATCTGTACACCCCATTGAAATTGGTGACACAGGAACGGTTGAAGGCGCTTTTTGATGCAGGACTTGATGAGATCAGATTCCACCCTGACCTTGATGATGAGACATTTTGGAAGAGGATGGATCTGGCATTGGCGTATGACTGGAAAATAGGTGTCGAGATACCTGCGGTGCCAGGATATGAGGAAAAGACCCGACGGATGATAGACTTTATCGCATCCAAAGTGAGCTTCTTGAATCTGAATGAATTGGAATTATCGGATACTGCCGCAGCGCACTATAAACTGACCTCTATGGGATATAAGCCTGTGGACGATGTGAGCTATGGAGTAAAAGGGAGCAAGGAGATGGCCCTATCGATGCTGGAATATGCAAGGAATAAAGGACTTGTCGGACATTACTGCACCGCCAAACTGAAGGACAAAGTGCAGGTGGGAAAACGGATCGCGCTGCGCGCCAAGAATGTGGCACTCCCCTATGATAAGCGGACACCAGAAGGGACACTTGTGCGAGGGGTCGTCTATCTGGCGTCGTTTAAACCTGATGTGGGATATAGGGAGAAGCTCAAAACGGTAGATGCAGCTGTCGTTGGAAAATCATTGGAGGTATTGAAAGGAAAATTACTGGGTCTTGGTATAAAAGCGGATAATCTGAACTTGGATATGGTCAAGTATAGGGTGATTGTCCCTCCAGGGATCATCAGGAGTCATGCGACGCGGATAAAGAAATTAGGATATGTGCCTGCGATTGTAGAAGAGTATCCTACATTTGACGCCTTTGAAGTGGAAATAGAGTTCTTTTAGAAATAACACAATAAAAGAAGAGTCTTAATCGAATTCCTCTTCTTCGACTGAAAACTCATCCTCCGCATCACCATCACTGCCGTCATCAAAAGCCTCTTCGTCCAATTTGGGCTTTGGAGGGACTTGTGGAGCGTTGGTGTAAGCCTGTGTTGGGGCTTCTGGTGGAGCGCCTTTTTCTAGCACTTCAAGTTTCCCGAATTTTCCCGTACCTAGCTGGAGCTTACCTTGGTATTCCGACACCCAGCCATTTGTGATCTTTATCTTGTCGCCTACACCCACTTTGTCGCAATCATCATTCCACAACGAGATCTCTATACTGCCTGAATCGTCTTGGAATGTGCCATTGCGGACCTTGCCAGAAAAACCCGGTTTTGAGAGGTTGCGCACATCCTTGAGCGCTGTGACTGTGCCCTCGATCTCGACTTTGCCCTGATTTGCCTTAAGCTCGTTCACTTTCATAAATCCGTAGAATTCCAAACCTATTATTAAATCTTAGGGTCTGTGAAACTATAAGGCCTTGCGCTTACCACGGTAATTGTCATAAGAATCTCTTAGGAGTCTTGCTTGAGCCTGGATTTGGGTAACATAATCAGGAGGTAAATCGGATTTGGCGGATGTGACAATTTGGTCAAGATCATAGATGCAAAAACAAGTGACTCTTGCTAGTAATTGTTCTCTCGATGATTCGGGTATACTGGGGTCATTCAATCTTTTAAGAAGTTTCACATGCTCGTCGATGTCTGAAGTATATGTTGTCTTCCAAAAATCTGAATTATTCGAATACTTGGGTGGGCGCGATTTCCTGCCATTTAATCTTTGCCATAAGACCATCTATCCCACCTTTTCCGTCACAGGCTTGCCTGCCTTGCCGAAGTCTAGTTCTTGCCGTAGGAGTGAGTTTAGGGTCTGTCTTAGATCTGTTAATGGGACTCTGATCTGCTTGGTAGATTCTCTATCTCTTATTGTCACAGATTTGTCTGTCTGCGTGTCGAAATCCACCGTGATGCAGTAAGGGATGCCTTGTTCATCGGCTCTTGCGTATCTTCTCCCGACACTCCCTGAACGGTCAAAAGTAGTGACAAACTCCTTTCTTAGGAGTTCGTATACTGATCTTGCTTCTTGATCCAGCTTGTTGATAAGCGGGAAGACGCCCACTTTGATAGGAGCCAGGGAGGGGTGGAGATGCAATATGATATTACCGCGTTCCTTGGAGTCCTCAAACGCGTCGAAGATTATCGCTAGGAATGCGCGTTCCACACCTTGAGAAGGTTCGCTTGCTACTGCCGGAACCACTTTTTGCTTTGTTTC
This sequence comes from uncultured Methanosarcinales archaeon, assembly GCA_964359785.1. Classification (GTDB taxonomy): domain Archaea; phylum Nanobdellota; class Nanobdellia; order Woesearchaeales; family JAGWAF01; genus JACQSU01. Next base: position 13,156 of record CAYHWL010000016.1, read on the forward strand.
TTCATCGAAAACCGAAAGGTCTTTGCCCGATATCTTGATGTGCTGTGTGAGATCAAATTGTCCACGGTCAGCATTTCCATGTATCTCTTTCCATCCGAAAGGGAATTGGTATTCGATATCAAAACAAGCTCCAGCGTAATGGGCAAGTTCGTCCTTTAGGTGCTCTCTTAATCTTAGATTATCTTCCTTTACACCTAGGTCAAGGAACCACTGTAGATATTCTGAAAGCCAATAACAATGCCACTGGGTAGTGAGCTTGTTTAGCTCCTCAAAGGACATCTCGATATGTTCGGCGTTCTCTTCCTGGGCCTTTGCTGTGAGGATCTTGATTTTCTTGTGTTTGATAGAATCGAAGTATTGGCATTCATTGCGTTTGTCAGGATGGGTGAAGAACTCTATCTCCATCTGCTCGAATTCTCTTGACCTGAAAAGGAAATCCCTTGGGCTTATCTCGTTTCTGAATGCCTTTCCGCTCTGCGCAATCCCAAATGGGAGTTTTGCACGGCAAGTCTCAAAAATGAGCTTGAAATCTGCGAAGATCAATTGAGCAGTCTCTGGTCTTAGATAGGCTACGGATGACTGATCCTTTGCTGGACCGACATTTGTCTCAAACATCAAGTTAAAGTCAACCGCTGACTCCCATTGTCCTTTGCATTGAGGACAGCCAAGCTTGTGCTGGGTGATAAGCTCGTTAATGCGTTTGGCTTTGACGCCATCAAAGTGCTCTTTTAGCTGCTCTTCTAGGAATTGGTCCGCTCTCACTTTATTTTTACATTTCTGACATGTCAAGAGGATATCTGCGAAGTTCTCGACATGGCCTGATGCGACCCAGACTTTAGGATGCGAGATGATAGTGCCGTCTAGCCCCATGATATCTTGCCGGTCTTGCACAAAACGCTTCCACCATGATTGCTTGACATTGTTTTTTAATTCCACGCCTAAAGGACCAAAGTCCCAGAAACCGGATAGGGAGCCATAAATCTCCGAGTTCTGATACACAAAACCCTTCTCCTTGCAAAATCTGGCCATCTCTTCGATATTTGGCATGATATGCAGGGTTGGGGACTGGTTTTTAAGGGTTACGGGAAATATCCTCTAGTGAATAGCATCCGTTGATCTCGGGCAGTTGCGGCGCAGTATAGCCTTGAGGAGTCCAGCAGAATCTACAGACTTCGATACCCTTCTCGACTTTGTTCTTTGAGTAGATAGTCTCAGCGTGTTCATCATTGCGGATGCACTCTGGATTCCCACACGAATCGCTGTCTTTCTCTTCGCATTGACGCCATTGCCACTTCTCGATCACATGATAATCTCTCAATTTCGAGAATCTACAACTCTTTTTTGCCGTAGAGTCAGTGAATAATACAGCTATCCTACCCACATCCTCGGGGAGCTCCCAATTGGCAGGCGCGTGCATCTTGATCACGCCCTTCGAGATGGAATTATCGTAGTCTCCCTTGACATTGCTGGATGTCACGATCTGGACGTAATCAGGCAGGATTTTACGAATAAGATTATGCATCACACCTTCGCATCCGTTAGGGATGTGGTCAATGGCATAACCATCCCTCACAAGGGCAGTCGTATACCTGTCAGTATCAATCGTCTTCACAGAATGCGTGAGTAATCTTTGACGGAAATAGCCCAAATCTTCAGGACTTAGCGTCTTGATTATCTGATCAAGATCATACATCCTGTTATCGATGGCATACATGATCATCGCCATACGGCCATAGAGGCCGAAATCAGATTGGATATTGGAATAATTTAGAGGATGGTCACGGATATCGTCGCCTATCTCCTTGGCATTTTTATCCACGGGTTTTGCGTGGAAGATAGGCACCTTGAAAGTGTCGACGATATCACGCGTGATCCTTGGATGATCAGGGGTGAAAAAATCGCATTTTCCTTTACCTGTCTCGCCACCTCGAAGATTGAATTGAAACCTGTTGACATAGACCAGATCAACATTTTCAAAGAGCTCGGGAACACTAGAATATAGCTTCACTTTTGAGCCGTGAGTCAAGGCAGAGTAGATCTGATTTGGATTCAAGCTTGCGCCAGGCAAAGGGCAAATATGCAAAGTCCAATCAAGCATAGGTGCGGCATCGATATATGATGATGCCACGCGTGACGCCCCTATATCATTTATGATACCAATATCTAGACCCTGGATTCTACCGAAAAGATTGCACATAGCAGCGGCATCATCAATTAGCTGCGTTAAATGCGAACGCTTACCATCTCCTCCGCTAAATACCACTGGAAGGATGAGGTTTTTTGGGAACTCACCAGATTGCTGTACAAACTCCATAACCCTCTTCTGATAAGCCCTAAAAGCGGATATTTGCGCCCATCTGCCACTTCCCTGCCGGGGGTCCCTTATGACTATTATCTTATCCCCGCCATAACCGCAATGGGTGTCAATCGTATCAAAAAGAGTCTCGCCTTTCTTCAAAGAAGAATGGCTCGGATCACGGAAACCTCCGATATTACGCACACCAAGATTCTGTAATGCCTTCTCAAAGCTGCCATATGTCCTTGTGCTCACTTCGCTAAAAAGGAGAGTAGCATCAAAACTGTCAAGGTAACTGCGGAATCTGTGAGGGTTACGTGACATCATCTCTCCGCGGATATCCAAAGTCCGCTTGGCTATCTCAAGGAGATATTCCCTGTTGATGTCATTGAAGCAACATACGTCGCGAATAAGCCGGTTCTCAAGATCCATTATATCACCTGGTGATGGAAATCCTAACTGATTTATATCTGTTTGTGAAGGCATCATCATCAACACGCGATGGAAACTCACCATAACATATGGAATAGGTTGAATTGGGGGTATAGGCTCAAATCAACAAAAACTCGATAATCAGCAAACACCTTTTTGTTTAATCACTAATCAGGCACAAGAAAAAGTATTTAATTGGCCTCTTAGGACTTGAGGAAGGGTGACTATAACATGAATGAGGAACATATCGCTAAAGGGTTGGATCTTGCCCAGAACAACGAATTGGCATTGGACATCATCAAATCGCTTGGGATCTGGCCCTTTCGAGCTGATTTCCATTTCCAGTATACGGGATATTCCAATGCCACCAACGAACCTAGGCCCTTAGATGAACAAGTCCTGGCGAATTATTGTGAAGAAGTTAAGGTAGTGCCTTTCATGACGCACGTGTATAGATTTCATTGCGGATTAAGCCAACCGTCTTATATGAGTGATCCTGTGGTGATAGTGAAAACACCTTCCTTGACACCAGAAACGAAGAATCGTCTATTCCCTATAGGGGTCGGTGAGCATAGGCCTTCAGGGATCGAGATCGAGATGATAAACAAAGAAGGGGTTTGTTGTGCGGATCTGTTTATCATACTGCGTGGAATCATGGTCAGCGGGTATAATCTGAACACCTCAAGGATAGGCTTGACTACCGATAGGGACAGTAGTTATAGATCAAGTATTTGGATATACTCACAAGAAGCAAGAGATAGCATCGAGGGCGTAGAACCTCCACAGATGGGTGTAGTATTCCATATCTCAAAGGAAGATGAATTGTCACAGGTGCCTCGCAGTGCCATCCAAAAACTTGAGGAATCGCTTCTAACTATGAAAACCTCTTTATCGCGGGATGGAAGACTTGAGGAAGGGGAGTGGCAAAAGAAGAAATCTCTTTATTCAGAATCAGCATGGATCTATGAACGCGTTCCCAAAGAATGAACTGGGATTTCCTCCTTTGATGTCTCTCTTTTTTGTTTATTGGAAAGATTGATAAGCATCTTCTGTGGATAATTGGACATGGATAAACTGGATCGGAAGCTCATCGAGGAATTGGATATGCGTCCAGACGCATCAATATCTAGTGTCGCGAAGAAATTGCGGGTGTCACCGCAGGTGGCGGACTATAGGCTCAAACGGCTTATCGAGCAGAAGGTCGTGCTGAAATTCGGGACAATCGTGAATCTCAAAGCGCTGGGGTTGGAGCAGTATAGGATATTCTTCACGCTTGGAGCCAAAAAGAACTTCTCGAATGAGGATGTGTTTGGGTACCTCAAGAAACGCAAAGGAGTCTACTGGGCCTGCCGTGTCGGAGGAAAGTATGACCTGCATGTCGTGCTATTCGCCAAAGACTACACCGAATTCGATAATTTCATGGATGACATAAACAAACAATTCCCAGGCCTGATACAAGACACCAAGGCGTGCTATGGACTTGAACATAGGATATACCATCATAAGTATATGGGCGGCGGGGATAGCTGCTTTTCCTATTCCTCAAGCGATGCACTTGTGGACGTGGATGCCATTGATTTGGATATCCTAAGAATGTTAAAGGATGACTGCAGGTTGTCCTCGCTTGATATCGCTAAAGGCAAGGATTACTCGTATCGGACTGTCATGAACCGTGTGAAGGCGCTTGAGGAGAAAAAAGTGATCCTGTGGTATAGACTGTACCTGAAATCTGTCGATGAGAAGCCGTATATGCTGCTTTTTAGTTTCAAGAATTACTCACGAAAAGATGAGACTGCGCTGTTAGGACATATAGGAGCGCTTCCTGCTTCGACGCAACTTGTGAGGATGTTTGGACTTTGGAACGTGTTTGTGAGCGTGCGCGCAAAATCGATGGAAGAGGTCCAGCAGATGGTGATAGACTTGCGCGGGAAGTTCGACATCATAGATGACTACGAAGTGATACCTGTCTTTGAGGACATCTCGATAAATCTGATGCCTATGTAGCACCATAACGTATATATAATGCCAAATGGGGTGTTATGCTATGGGTTCTATAATAACGCTCAAAGAGGCGAACCAGCACAAACCACAGCACGTGGGGCATGCGGCGAGGAAATTGAGTGAATTATTCCAGGCGGGATTGCCTGTGCAGGATGGTGTAGTGCTGTCGTCTAGAGTGTTCAAGGAATATCTCATCGAGACTGGGATACAGGATCGGTTTTTTTCTTTGTTACGCAATAAAGAGATGGAGCAGTTGCAGAAACTGGTGGTGGAGAGGGCTTTTCCAAAGGAGTTCGAGGAGTCGATAATAGATTCGGCGCATCATCTCAAAGACAAGGGATTCTCTGTGCGGGTCTCCACCGTGTTTAGCGAAGAGTATGACGCCAGAAACTTGCCTGAAGAGAAACTTGTGGATGGGATAAAACGGTCATG
>CAYHWL010000017.1:0-17965 GCA_964359785.1 uncultured Methanosarcinales archaeon
ACAACATGATAGCATCATTACCCATGTTCACATCCACACTCGACCCAGTCCTTCTCCATCTTGGCCCTATCCAGATAAGATATTACGGTCTCGTCTATGCTTTTGGTTTTCTCTTGGCGATGTATATGTTTCGTAGATGGTCAAAAGAGCTCAAGATCACGATGGACCAAGCCGACGATCTGGCATTCTGGTTGGCTTTTGGGGCGGTCATAGGTGGTCGTCTATTCGAAGTGTTTGTTTGGGAGCCTGCCTACTACCTCTCCAATCCGCTGAAGATCATCGCTTTCTGGGAAGGGGGTATGGCTTTCCATGGTGGCCTGATAGGCGTGTGTCTCGCATTGTTCCTCTATTGCAAAAAGCACAACATCAATATCCTCAAACTGGCCGATTTGACCGCGCCTTGGGCTTGTCTTGTGCTAGGCCTAGGACGTCTAGCCAACTTCGCAAACGGCGAGATCGTAGGCAAGATCACAAATGTCTCATGGTGTGTCAATTTCCCAAGCATAGAAGGCTGTCGTCACCCTTATCAGGTCTACAGCGCATTGAAACGCTTCGCGGTAGGCGCTATCGCATTTAACCTTCCAAAGCACAAAGATGGCTACATCTTCTGGTCGACGGTATTGATGCTCAATGCAGGCCGCTTCGTCCTGGACTTCTTAAGAGACGACCAATCCAACATGTGGGGCCCCTTGAGCACAGGTCAGTGGGTGTCGCTTATCCTTGTGGCTATGTCAGCGTATTATACTTATAAGTCTAAGTAATACCACCATGTTTATGATTCACACACGCCTCACCCCGCCGTTCTGACACCATAAACCTTTATAAACCCTATACGAATCTCGTTGACTTGCAGGAGGTGTTCGGATTGGCTTCCGAGAATCCTGCAAAATAGTGAAACAATGGAGGCCGAAAATGGGAATGTACAAGTATATCAGGAAGCTTTGGAATAAGCCAAAGGAGAATCTAGGTGACGTCTGGAAACAGCGTCTTATCGATTGGCGTAAGGAGTCATCAACTGTAAGAATCGAATACCCGACCCGTCTTGATCGTGCGAGAAGCGCAGGCTACAAGGCAAAGCAGGGTGTATTTGTGGTTAGGCAAAAAGTCCCAAGGGGAGGATTTTTCCGTGACAAGGCCATGATGGGAGGACGCAGGTCCGCTCATTCAGGTCGTATCAAGAATGTCGGGAAGAACTATCAGGTCATAGCTGAAGAACGTGCCCAGGATCATTACCCTAACGCGGAAGTCCTAAACTCATATTACGTAGGTCACGACGGTAAGCACCAATGGTTTGAGATTATCATGGTCGATCCAAGCCATCCGGCTATCCAGGCGGACAAGGATCTCGCTTGGTTGATTGATAAACGTGGACGTTCATACCGTGGGCTCACAGCCGCTGGCACGAGGATGCGTGGACAGCGCTGGAAGGGCAAGGGAGCGGAGAAGAACTATCCAAGTCTTGCCGCTCACGGCAAACGCGGGAAATAAAGAAAATGCCTGAAAACGGGCTATCCCACTCGGGGCAGAGCCCCGAGGTATTGCCCGTTTTCTCACTGCGGTGACCGGCATTTTCTAATTTCAAAGTTGGTCGCTGCAAGCGGCGGGGTATTAAACCCAACTTTGAAATAAACCGTATTTTTTCTTTCTCTTTTTTCTATCATTTTTCTTCCATTTTCGCCCAAAACGCTTAAATACCCCGTCTTGATTTTCGCGCCTATTGAGGTTGAGGTGGTCCATATGAAGAAAGCAGACCCAAAAAAGACTAAATTACCAGAGAAGGAGGAAGTCGCAGAAGAGAAGAAGGCTCCTGAAGAAGAGGAGGTAGTCGAAGAGAAGGAAGAGGACTATCTTAAGGATGAACTTGACGAACTCACCGCTGATGAAGATGAAGAGGAGGAGGACGCCAAAGACGACGACTCCTTCGAAGAAGAGGAGTGGTAGTCTCACCATTTACTCGGTTTTTTCTCTTTTTATGATAGCCCCTTGTGCCGCTGTCTTGATCCCAAAGATGGCTCTGCACAGGTCGATATACCATCCGATAGTCGGCCCGACGACGGGTGATATCATGACAAGGTACTCTCCTCCAACACAAGCTTTCTCAAGGTCCATTCTTCCTTCAGAGATATAGCTTCCAAATGCGACAATGCCAGCATAAAGGGGCACCTGGAATGTGTTGAAAGCGCAAAGATCGACTAGTGTCTTTCGAATTGCCCTGCTATCTTGGTTAGTCGACGTGACAGCAAATGCTTTCTCCCTCCACCAACCGTACTGTCTGCCAGTTAAGGCGTTGACGACTGTCCCAGTCGCACGAGAGGTCAGTATCCCTGCGAGATTAAGTCCGGCGAAATAGTCCGTCAGACTTCCAACGACAAGTGAGTAAGTGACGTTTGCGATGGTGTCCACTACGCCAACACTCAAGTGAGGTTTCTCTAGGATCTTCTCAAGATTGCCGGTTTCAGACGCACTATCCTTCTTATCCATTCACCCATATAGGTGGAGGTCGAATATAAAGCCAAGCGATATTCCTCTCCAGTCAGTGATATTACTCTCGTCAGATAAGAGGTTAGATCAATACAAAATCCCATAACCTTCTAAGGACATCTTGATTTCGTATGCAGTCAAATAGGATCAGGAGCCACCAGGGCTTTCATCGTCGCAATCCCTTACAGAATGTCCTTATCTCCTTATTTGCGCCTGCCATTATCTGCCTGTCTTGCAGTTCCAGTATGGCAAGCGGCTTCTTCTTGATTATGCTCTCCATGACATAAGCCGCGTTTTCAGCTGATGCGCCAAAAGTGACGAAAAACGCGACTTTCTTGAATTTATTTTCCGACAAGTAAGTCTTGACCGCTGGTGATATCCCGTCCCATATCGGTGTCCCGACTATGACCAAGTCAAAATCACTTGGGTTGTGCTGAACTTTCTCTATCTTTGTCGGGGTGCGCAGTTCTTCATCAAAAGCGTTATAGAACCACGTGGCTAAGCCTTGCCGGTTTTTCTTGTCGACTATCTCCTCTATCTCCGCCCCTAATATCCGCGCGATCCTCTTTCCCACTATCCGTGTATGTCCATGCCGTGAATAGAACGCTACTAGTGTCTTCATCTCATTCCCTTCCAGGAGCGCTTTTGTCGTTTCTTGACAAGCTGGGGCCATCTGCTCTCCAATGTGCCTCGCTTTTCTTGATAGAATATACCAATTGGGATTTTTCCGGAGCCGATCTCATAATCATATTCCTCTGCTAATATCCGTGCTTGAGGAAGCTTCTTAGGCGTGATCCTATACATCCTGCCGTCTCTATGGTTGGATTCCGCATTGAACACAAGACAGTCTTGTATCACTTCCACAAAGGCAAACCCTTCGTGTTTTATGGCGGCCACAATGATGTTTTGAGTGCCGACTATGTCCCTTGCGTTGCATCTAGCGACAAACGAGGCGCCAGCCGCTAGTGCGAGGCGTATCGGATTTAGGGGTCTGCTATTTCCCAGTGGCTCTGTCCTGTTTTTGAAACTAGATTGGCTTGTTGGCGTGGCTTGTCCAGTGGTGAGTGAGAATGATTGATTGTCATTCACGATAAGTGTGATATTTGGGTTGGTCTGACATGCATGTATGAAATGTTCCATGCCCTCCGAATATGTGTCTCCATCGCCGCTAAATGCGATCACATCCAGGTTGGGATTGCCAAATTTGATCCCCATTGCGGTGGGTATCGCTCTGCCATGTAGGCAATAGATTCCGGACACAGCCAGATAATCGAATATCTTGCCATGGCATCCTATTCCTGCGGCTATCGCGAAATTCTCTTTTCTTGATCCTTTACCTATCATGGAGACTAGCGCTCTTCTGGCAGACTCAAGTATCATGTGGTCTGGACAGCCAGGACACCAGGTAATCTTGCAGTTTGTCCGCAAAGGGCATCCTTCCATCCCAGCCTTTTTCATCTTAGCATCTCCCGCAGCTCATCTGATGTGAAAGGCCGGCCGTCATACTTTAGTATCCTTTTCTTGATCTTGATGCCTGTCTTCTCCCGGATCAGTCTTCCAAGCTGGCCAGTGAGGTTATTCTCGATAAGTGTCACATTCTTGGCTTTTAGGATCTCCTCTTTCACCTTGTCTGATAGTGGTTTGATGTATATCACTTGCAATAATTTATAGTCCAATCCTTCTATGGCGTCGATTATGGCATTTGTTGGTGAACCCCAGCTTATGATGAGGTTCCTGCTCTTCTTCCTGCCATACGTCTTCACCATCTCGAATCGTTTGCATTCTTTCTTGATTTCCTCATATCTCCACAGCCTTTCCTCCGCGTTCTTTATAGCAAATGAAGCGCTTTCAGTCGTGAGCCCATTCAAATCATGTTCATAACTGCTCGCTTTGACATTCATCTCTCCTGGGATCTTCCTCTTGACCTTCACATCTAACGGCTTCTTTGGTTTCTCAAGCGATGAGAATTCTGATTCTGCGATGTGTTTATCTGTGAGGATGATAGCCAGGCTGTTGAATTTATTGGCTAGATAGAATGCCTCATTCACTTTCTCGATCGATTCTACAGGATCGCCAGGAGCGATGACGATCCGTGGGAATTCGCCATGTCCTGATTTCAGAGCGATGTTCATGTCGCATTGCATTGTGTAGGTTGGGATTCCGGTCCCTGGTCCTACTCGGCTCGCGAGGTATACTACTAATGGTAATTGTGATGCCCCTTGCATGCTAAGCCCTTCTCCCATCAAGTCAAATCCGCCGCCGCTTGTGCCGACTATCGCTTTTGCCCCTGCGAAACTGGCGCCAAGAGCCATGTTGATGGCGGCGATCTCCCCTTCTGGTTGATACACTACATAGCCTCCTTCAACTTGGCGTTCTGCTAGTTCATTGAGCAGATTTGTGGCGGGAGTCATTGGATACGCTATATAGATGTCAATCTTCGAGTTTATCGCGCCTAGTGCTGCCGCTTTACTGCCTGACATGAGTATAGGTTTCCTCTTCAGCTTCCGCAGGTGATACCTTGTTTCTTGGCTCTCATAGCCTTGCTTTGCCGCAACTATCGCTTCTTTGAGAGAATCCTTATCTTTTAGTCCCTCTTTCACCGAATCGAGCAAGTTCTCTTTTTCAATGCCTAATCTCCTCATCAAAGCTCCACATAGGGCTATATTCAGGTTTATCCCTAGGCCCGGAAATTCGCTATAATCGATGACAAATCCCCCTTTTTTTAGCTCATCCTCATGCAGCCTTCTTGTCTCCCCATCCAAAGCGATTATGCCGTCCATTCTGGACTCATGGCTTCTTATGGGGCGGTCTGATATTGAGATGATATTGAAGTTATGCCCGCCTCGGATGATGGAGGGATAGTCTCTATAATTGAAGATGAAGTATCCATGCTCGATGATGGCTTTTGTTATTATTCCAGTCACCTTGTTTATGCCTTGCCCGGCCTTTCCACCGATAAGCAGATTGATTCTCATATGGGATGGCAAGACTCACCGCAGTGCGGGAGCAAGATCATGTCCCCCTTATAAGGACACACAGCCAATATCACCATAGAATTCCTCGGATTTGAGGTATTAAATACTTCTGTTCGTGATATCCTGCTTGGTAGAGCAGTAATTCCCTGTGGACAGGAGCAATACTTCTTCCAGTATAGTCAGATCTTCAGCATAGTTCAGACTGCCCTCCGATCACCTTTAAATATGAAATTATATTATCAATGATATGTCCACCCATTTCCAGGAGAACCTCGATTTCGCATATAGGTCGCTCGAATCCAGATTGGATGAAGGCCAGCGGATCATTGCCACAAATCCAGAGGTAGGAAGCTGTTTTCCAGGCAGGCTCTGGATCAAGTATCCAATTTTCCCTCAACCGGAGGGGGCTCGCAAGCTATTGGTTCCACTCGGGAGCGGTTATCTTCTCAAAGTCTACGCTGATGAAACGATCCTATCTTTTCGGTATGAGAATGTGCATACACCGCTCAAAAGTATGGACACTGTCTTCTTGTCATATGACGATAACTCATTCCAAGAGACCAACGCGCAAGTTCTCGCTAATCATGGTTCCACAGAAGAGAACGGTTTCCGTATTCCTGATCATAAGGTTGTAGGCGTTAACGTAATAGAGGGTAAAACAAAAGTCGTCCCTAACGGTCACGGTTGGACCATAGTCGAAGATATGTCAGAAGATGGAAAATATCCCCTAGTGGATATCCAGCCATATCATTTTTTCTCCTTAGAAAACAGGCATGAGTTCACAGAATCCTACATGGAGCATCTCTCCAAGCTCTTGGAAGTGTACAATCACCCTTCGATAGACGCCAATGTCACCCGGCACGGCAGACCAAACAATCCGTATGGACCTCTAAGCCGTATGCTTCTCTTGAAAATCAAGGATGGCATTGGTCAAATTATCATAGGCGATCTTGACAATGTAGAGTTAAAAGTTAGATGAGTCTATCCGTATTTTCTTGAGATTCTCCATCTCTTTTTCACTCCCTCTACTTCTTCGACACATCCACGCTTATAAACACCTCCCGGGATTCACGCATAACGCAGTACCTCCCGGGATTCCCGGGAAAAAAGGAAGCTTTATAAAGAAAACTCGATTCCCGGTAAGCAATGAGAATCCACTTGCCAAATAGCGCTTTCATAGGGAATATAGATCCATTCCTCAAAGCCATTGAGACTTCCAATCCGGACACTCTGACTGTCACATCGAACAAAGATTGGATATCGGTCCATCCGGTTGTTCTCTCTATGGTTGCCTCATTAGGACTGAATCTAACCGCATCGCATATCCATTTCGAAGACCTTCAAGCCGCCTCAAAACATTATCTAGAACGCATGAATCTCTTCAAGATGTTAGGTGTCAAGTCCGGGATCCATATCACAAAACACGAGGCGGCTGGACGTTTCGTCCCACTGACCCAGATCAGAGACGGAAAGGAACTGACCTCCTTTATCACGGAGATGATACCCCTATTACATATCGACCCAAAACATGTTGATCCCATCAAGTATATAATCAGTGAACTTGTGAGAAATGTCCTTGAACATGCACAGTCGAAAAATGGTGCGATTCTCTGCGCGCAATACTACAAGAAAAGCAATATGATCCGTATTGGCATCGCTGATACTGGTGTCGGCATCAAAAACACGATAAGTGAGTCATATCGTGTTTCCGATGACAAAGAGGCGCTTCAACTCTCCTTGATGCCAGGGATCACAGGCACAACCCGAAGAGAAGGCGGGACAGAATACAATGCCGGCGCAGGTCTTTTCTTCATAAGATCAATTGCCAAAGTCAACCGGGATTTTTTCATGATTTACAGCGGAGATGCGCTCTACAAACTGCTTAAAAACAAGCATAACCTAGAGCTAAACGCTGATCCTTTCAAAGATAGACATTCTGCCCGTCAAGACATACCTCATTGGCAAGGGACTGTGGTTGGCGTAGATATATCCCTGGACACGACAAAAGAGTTTTCCACGTTGCTTGAATTGATACGAAAAACTTATATCGCGACTGTGCAGGAACGAAAGAAACAAAGATACAAGAGGCCGCGCTTCATATGAAAACAATCAAGCTTTTTCCCTTGGTCGGCGAATTTGCCGAAAATAAAGATGTTGCGCGTGATATTAGATTGAAACAGATCATCCCATTTCTAGAAAAGAAAGAGGAGGTGATCCTCGATTTCGAAAAAGTGACGGCCGCTACCCAGTCGTTTATTCATGCTCTGATAAGCGATCTTATCAGGAAATATGGCCCCGAAGTCATTGACCGTGTCTATTTCAAGAATTGTGACAATACGATTAGAGAGATCGTCAGCATAGTCCTCGATTATATGCAAGAGACGTAATCATCATCCAAGATCCTCTTCTATCTTGATCGCGATCTTCTTCAATTCCTTTGTCGCCCGTGAATAATCCGCCTCTAGCTCATCCAATAGGCCAGCGAGTGAGGCGTTCCGCAGCACGTACTTATTCTCATTAGAGACGACAAGCCCTGATTCCATCATCTTATTCAAGTGATGCACCACAGTAGCTCTGGTGAGTCCTAGGTGGAATGCCAATTCATCAGAGGAGAGCGGATGGTTCACTTTGGCGGCTTTCAATAACTCGATGAAGATACGAAACGATGATTTATCCTTATCCCGCAGATTGAAGAGTCCTATTGACGAACCAAAAAACTGCAATTCCTCGTTTAGCGTGCTCATAGCAGGGGCTCTTTCATACACGATAGTGATCCTCTGCCTTTGTATCATGTGAAACATGAAAAACCAGTAAGGAGCCCCGCCTTAAATACATTTCCATAATGTTTATATACTAGTTGAATTTACCATATCTTAGTTGACTTAAGCTCAACTAAACTCACTATGGAACAAGAAAAAAAATGCCAGGGCAACTGCCAGGATGATTCCGACCAAGACAAATCGGGTGAGCCTTGTTGTGGTCATTGTGAAGAGCAATCTCAAGAATCAATATACATAAAGAAGATCGATGATCTCACAAACACTATCAAGTATGTCCAAGCTGACTACGAGAATTATAGAAAGAGGATAGATCGCGACAAGCAGGACTTCAAGATCCAGTCCACAAGGGATGTCATAGAGTCTATCCTTCCAGTCCTCGACACTTTCGAACTCGCAATAAAAGCTATCAAGAAAGATGAATCCGTGATGGGTTTTGAGATGGTCTACGCGCAGTTCATCACTACTTTAGAATCATCTGGCCTAAGACCAATAGAAGCTCAAGGGCAATACGACCCAAAACTGCACGAAGCCCTCCTTCAAGAGGCGTCAGACAAACCAAAAGGCACTATCCTTGAGGAGCTTCAGAAAGGCTATATTTTAGGCGATAAAGTCATCCGCCACACAAAGGTGAAGATCTCAGCATGAAAACATTACAGCAGATCGAGGCCCAGGCGGTTTGTAAAGACTGCGCTAGATGCGACCCGAAGGAGCAAGGCCTCTGCTGCCAGAATGGATCTGGTCTGGCTCTAAAACAAGATATCTTGGATATAGCAAATACCTTTCATTTGAGTGAAGAGGACACATTGAGGATATATTTTGATGAAATAGAGAGATTTGGCACAAAGTTCTATCAGCCAAAACAGCATAAGATACCGAACCGTCCACACGGCCCCTGCATCTTCTTCGCAAAAGGGATAGGCTGCACTATATACAGTGTCAGGCCCACACAGTGCCGTATCGGCACTTGGGGAAAAGCGAGCAAGGAGAATCTACAATGGTTCTTCGATACTTACGCAGTGAAAAGAGACATTTTCGCGGAGCAAGAGTATAATCGTTTCAAGAGGTGTGCGTGATGATAAAGGCATTGATAATGGATTGCGGAGGCGTCATAGCCACAGAGGTCCCAAAGGCATTCATGCAGGAGCTGGCCGTCAAAGAAGATCTAGATATCGAAGAGCTAGTCGCTGTCTGGCGCGACTTGTTTACCCCCCTGGTGGTAGGCAAGCTCACAGAGGACGAATTCTGGACCAGATTCGTCGATCGTCTAGGCGTTGAGAAGCCGCAGGAGACGCAGATTGAGGAGTACAAAAAACTCATCCGCACGCTCATGATCTGGGACCGCCAGATCCTCACATTCCTTAAGGAGTTCAAGGAAGAGCACAAGGACATCAAGGTTGTCTTGCTCTCCAACAGCGTCAAGGAGTGGGTGGCGGATTTCCAGAGAAGACACGATCTTGGCAAGTATTTCGACAAGACTTACTTCAGCTTCGATCTTGGTGAACGCAAACCAGACCAGGCTTGTTTCGACAAGGTCTGTCAAGATCTGCAATTGAAGCCCGAAGAATGCATCTTGGTAGACAACAACGAGCAGATAACGATAGCGGCAGAGAAACTCAAGTTCGTGACGCACAGGTACACAGACTTGAACACGTTCAAGAGATTCATAGAAAAGATGGTGAAGTAGGAGGTAAACAAAATGGCAAAAACAATTGGAATTGATCTAGGAACCACATTCTCAGCAGTCGCTGTGATGGAAGGAGGTCGCGCGACAATAATCCCCAACGCAGAAGGTGACAGGACAACGCCTTCAGTCGTGAGCATCAAGGATGGCGAGATCCTGGCAGGCAAATTAGCCCGTAATCAGGCCATCGTCCACCCAGAGAACACCGTGCGATCCATCAAGCGTCACATGGGTGATAAGGATTTCAAGCTCAATATCAACGGCAAGAAGTATACCCCCCAAGAGATCAGCGCCATGATACTCCAAAAGTTGAAGCGCGATGCGGAAGCTTATCTTGGCACCACAGTGAATGACGCTGTCATCACCGTCCCGGCTTACTTTGACGATGCGCAGAGGCAGGCGACTAAAGACGCAGGAAAAATAGCGGGCTTAAACGTATTGAGGATAATCAACGAACCCACAGCCGCTTCCCTAGCCTACGGTCTGGAGAAGACAAACGACCACACGATCCTGGTCTTCGATTTCGGTGGGGGAACCTTTGATGTCTCCATCCTGGAGTTGTCAGGCGGCATTTTCGAGGTCAAATCTACATCTGGTGACAACCATCTTGGTGGAGATGACATCGATGACATCCTGATCGACTGGTTGGCAAACGATTTCAAGAAAGCAAACGGCATCGACTTGAGAGAAGACAAAGTCGCGCATCAGCGCCTAAAAGAGGCCGCGGAAAAGGCCAAGATCGAACTGTCAGCGTCCCAGAAGGCCACTATCAATCTGCCTTTCATAACCGCGGATAAAGCTGGTCCAAAACACTTGAACACCGAGCTCACAAGAGCCAAATTCGAGCAGATGATCGAGCCTATCCTTCAACGTCTCAAAGGGCCTGTCGAACGTGCGATCAAAGACGCTAGCATGACCAAGAATGATATCCACAAGGTCATCTTCGTTGGTGGCAGCACAAGGATCCCAAGTGTCGCATCTCTGGTCAAATCACTCACAGATAAGGAAGGCGACAAATCTGTCAATCCGGATGAAGCTGTAGCTTTAGGCGCAGCTATCCAGGCAGGTATCCTTGGTGGAGAGATAAAAGATGTCCTCCTATTGGATGTCACGCCATTATCTTTAGGCATCGAGACTCTAGGCGGAGTTTGCACAAAACTTATCGAGAGGAATACGACTATCCCGACCAAGAAAGCCAAAGTGTTTAGCACAGCCGCTGACAATCAGACAGCTGTCACTATCCACGTGCTCCAAGGGGAGCGTCCGATGGTCTCTGACAACAAGAGTCTTGGCCGCTTTGATCTTGTAGGCATCCCAAGCGCCCCAAGAGGGGTTCCGCAGATAGAGGTCGCCTTTGACATTGATGCTAATGGGATAGTGAATGTCTCTGCCAAGGATCTTGGCACTGGAAAAGAGCAGAAAATCACCATCACAGGCAGCGCAAGGCTAAGCGAGGCTGATATCAAACGTATGCAGCAGGAAGCCGAGTCGCACGCTGATGAGGACAAAAAGCGCATGGAAGAGGCAGAGGCCGTGAACAACGCAGACACTTTGGTCTACACCACTGAAAAATCCATCAAGGATATGGAAGGCAAAGTCTCTGATGCTGACATAACTGCCTTAAAGGGCAAAGTAGAGGCTTTGAAAGGCCTTTTGGCGAATGAGCCAAAAGATGTCGAAGCCTTGAAGAGAGCGTCAGACGAACTCATCGAGATAGCGCAGAAGGCGGCGACGGAGCTTTACCAGAAGGCACAGTCATCCCAGAAAGGGGATGAGAAGGTTGTCGATGCAGAAGTCGTCAAGGAAGACAAAAAGCAGTAGACCGCTTGTGGTCTTTGATGTAGATCAGACGCTAGTCCGCGCTTTTGATGTCCACGACCAAGCCACGAATCTCACGCTCAAGGAGATTTTTGGCATAGACGGCTGGCTTGAGGATGTGGACTATGAAGGTCAGACAGTGGAGACGAATCTCACGAATATCTGTAAGGCGCACAAGATCAAGCGGTGGGTAATATCTAAATACATGCCAAAAGCCATCAGAGTCTACGACAAGAACTTCGCAGAATCGCTCAAACTGCGCCACAAGAATATGGTCTTGCCTGGCGCAATCGACCTGCTAGAAAGAATAAAAAAGACCCATGATCTTGCGATAGTCACAGGCGGTACTCCAAGGTGCGCGAAAGCTTTGCTTAGGCATGTGAATCTCTTGTCATATTTCAAGACGTTCGTATTCGGCAACACCAGCCAAGATAGGGCCGTCCTCCTGGCAAAAGCGATAAAAAAAGCTGGATCTCACAAGGACATAACCGCGATTGGCGATTCAGTGCGTGACATAGATGCCGCCAAGGCGAATGGTGTGAGGATAATCTCTGTCCTCACGGGTTCGACGCAATACACAAGGTTAAAAAGCAGACGTCCTGACTATATAGCCAGGGACCTGCGGGATCCTAATCTACGGAAATTGTTGGGTGGTCATCATGTGGGATAAAGTGATTATCATGTTTGCCGCGTATCTTGGCTTCGTCCTATTCTATCATTTTTTCGTCGAGCCTGCCGCGACAGAGTATGACTACGAACGCAAGATGACCGATGTCCTCAACAAGGAAGAGCATAAGGTGAAAGGAAGGTTTGAGTGATGGCAAAAGATTACTACTCGATTCTAGGAGTCGAAAAGAACGCCTCTCAAGAGGATATCAAGAAGGCCTACAAGAGATTGGCCAAACAGTATCATCCTGATATGAACAAGGCCCAAGGTTCTGAAGAGAAGTTCAAGGAGATAAATGAGGCTTACGGGAATTTAGGTAATGATAAGAAACGTGAGCAGTATGATCGTTTTGGCACAAGCGAAGATATGGGACAAGGGTTCGACCCAAGCCAGTATGGTGATTTCAATTTTGATTTTGGGGATGTGTTCGATCAGTTCTTCACAGGTTTTGGCGGGAGCAGGAGACGCGGTCCCAGGAGAGGAGCTGATCTCATTTTTGATATAGAAGTTGACCTTCAAGAGGTCGCTTTAGGCAAAGACAAGAAATTCACTGTCAAGAAGACTGACCGTTGTGATGAATGTAAAGGCACAGGCGGCGCGGGAGAAGGCGCTTTCGAAGTCTGTTCCGAGTGTGACGGCCAAGGGCAGGTTCAGGTCACAAAACGTACCCCTTTTGGTATGTTTGCGACAGCTAGTCCTTGCAGGGCTTGCCATGGTCAAGGGGAGAAAATGATAAGGCCATGCAGGCATTGTGATGGACAAGGACGTCTCGTCAAGAATCGCACTCTCGAGATAAACATCCCTGCGGGTATCGAAGATGGTATGAAACTCCGAGTGACTGGCGAAGGTGAAGCAGGAGAGCGAGGCAGTCAGGCTGGAGACTTGTACGTCGTTGTCCATGTCAAGCCTCACAAACTCTTCAGTCGTAATAACGATGACCTCAAGATCAAGGCGCCTCTGCCATTCACCACTGCCGCTTTAGGAGGGGAGTTGAAAGTCCCGACTATCTACGACAAAGATGTCACGATAAGTATCCCCGCGGGCACTTCATCAAACATGATATTCAATATCCGCGGTGAGGGCCTTCCAAGACTCAATGGCTACGGCAAAGGCGACCTTCATGTGGATGTGTATGTGGACGTTCCAAAGAAGCTCACAAAACATCAGATTGATATCCTCAAGGAATTCGACATCGACCGCCCTAAGAAGAAAGGGTGGTGGAGTTGAGATTCACCAGGCATGAAGTCCAGGACCTCGCCAGATCTTGGCTTTTGGTCTCGATAGCTTTCACGATCGTCATGATAGGCGCCCCTTGGCATCCTGATTTTCTTGTGGGTCTCCTGGCGATCGCGTTCACGGCAGGCGCAGGTTTTATCCTCCATGAACTGGCCCATAAGTTTGTCGCGCAAAAGTTTGGTTGTTACGCGGAGTTCAAGGCTTTCGACTCCTTGCTGTGGCTTGCGGTCCTGATGAGCTTTTTTGGTTTTGTCTTCGCGGCGCCTGGAGCAGTCTTCATCAGCGGTCATAATATCTCAAGAAAGCGCAATGGCCAGATCAGTCTCGCTGGCCCCCTCACCAACTTCGTCCTTGCCACCATATTCCTCACGCTCACCTTTATCCTCCCAGCACAACTCCTCCCATTGGCCGTCTACGGCAAGACTATCAATGCATGGTTAGGATTGTTCAATATGATCCCTTTTGGCCCATTTGACGGAGCCAAGGTCTTTAGCTGGAGCAGGCCAGAGTTTATTGGCGCTCTCGCTATCGGCCTTATACTAATGATAATGTAAGATAGTAATAATATAAAATAAGGATATAAAAAAAGAGTATGGATTTCTTATACCCTGCACCACTTGCATCCACATTTATTCTGCGCCCAGTTGTATATGAGTCCTACCAATAGGCCGCACAGTCCGCCAAGGACCATCCCATATAACAGTGCGAATAAGGGCAATAGCGCCGACGTGTTGTACGCCGGATTTAGCCATTGTGGCATCCACGCGAGCATGAGATTAAATGACATCTTATTGAACCATAGGAACTCCGTCCCCATCTGATACAATAGATAAGATATCCCAAGTTTCAGCCCCCCTAGCACTCCAAGCGCCCAGCCAAGCGCGCATGGCGATAGGTATCCTGGTCTTATGAATCCTGATTTTGTCAATTTAGCTACTAGTTTTCCCATCTGATTTCACCTCATAAATGGTGATAAATCCTTCACTTTTGGGTATTTAAAGGTTATAGGTGATTGAGCCCTCAGATAGACGTCAGGAGTATTTCTTGGGTAAAGTCTAGTTTGAGCGATTCTTTGAGAATTGGAGGCATAAATTTCCTCCAGCGATAAAAATGAGAAGACAGATGTTTGCGACATTCATCCATAAGTCATCTAATTGCATCCTGCTCATCGTATACAAAACCCAAAATGTGCTCATCAGTAAGCTAAATACTTCAGCAACAATGATGGTATTTCTAAGAAAACCCATTCTAAAACACACCAAGTTTTATGATAAATCTGATTAAAGCGATGACTGCAAACGCAATGATTATCCACCCTACTATAGCTAAGGTGTTTTCTATTTGTTTATTCATTTTTCCTCTCCTCAATTATTATTACTTTGTTAGTATTAAAACCTTTTCTTGGTTATCATGATTCTATATCAAATCACATTAATAATCGGAGTTTAAGTTCCAATCAAGATGTGATTTGATTATTAGAAAATCACCTTGCATTTGTTCCCAGACATCCGAAAATAAGGTGATTTTCTATAGGCCTGGATTGACAGTCCGATAGATCTTGCTCCTAGATCTATTTGCCGCTTCCATACGCGTATCTTGGCAATTCCAATAACGCCTTTCTTCCACTATGATTCAAGAGCCTCTGATATTCTGGATCACCGACTCGGATGGCGGCGCAAGTCACAGCCATGTCGCTTGCCATCTTGTATGCCAGCAAATCAAGGTATGTGTTCATCTTGCCATGGTATGTCTCAAGCTGGTGCATATACGCCCGCAGTTCTACTAGGCAGTCAAATCCTCCGCGAGATATTCTCTTGTACCTCCTAATCTTCTCTTCAGAGAGTCCCATCCCATCATGCACGTCTTGTGAGTGCCATCCTTCATGCCCGATCAAGACTGCTTTGCAATCATCATCACTTTGGATGCCGTACACCGCTTTTCCACAAAGGACATCCAAAGTTTCTATATCTCTTTTACGAGTGGCCATCCCATTGGAGAGTTCAAATCCGTATTGCCAAAACCTGGGGAATACGAAGATGGGAGGATACTGCTTCTTCCCATACATAAATGACTTTGACGCGACGACACAAGCCGCCTCTTCAACAGATTGCGCCAGACTAGATGCGCCATCTTGCCTATCCAGCCATCTGCAATATTCTGCGTGCTTGGTATGATCCGGGTCATACACTGCCTTATACGGCGTCCCATCACAGATCCAATCGAGATACTTCTGTCGAAAAAGAGGATTCTTTCTTGATTCATCTATAGTGATGTGTTGAGAACAAACTACATTTGGCGATTGGACAGGGCCACTCACATTATCTGACGTCACCCACCCATACCATGCAAGGCTCATTCCAAGTGAGCCAGCTACGATAAATCTGTTCCACAGGGATGTGCGGATGGTTCTCTTCTTCTTGCTCATACTTATACGCATTGTTTTTGATTTATAAAGATGGATGCGGCACGGGCTCAAGATACGTCCTTTGCGCACCCAGGGACCTCACTTCGCTCTAAACCGTCGATACTGTATGCCCAGACCAGCCAATACGTACCCCACAATCCATCCCCACCAAGAGTCTTTTGGCACATCGCCAAGATAAGGTATCGTCACTGGATTTTCTTTGAGTAGGGCGTCTTGTTCAGCTTCATAATTGACGGTAGCATTCCCTCCTACTTCGATCGACCCGATTGTCCACTCCAACTTGTCAGTTCTCAATTCCTCGAACTGTTCTGGGAAATATTCATACAGCACAAGGCTCTGCACCGGCTTCTTCGCGACTACTGTTATCTCAAAGAGTGTCTTGTTTCCGCTGATATACGCGTACTTGGTGATCTTCACGCTCTCGAGCGCCTCTTTATACTTAGCGTCAGAAAGATTGAATCTGGCTAGTATGCCCTGCTTTGACGATGGATCGATTGTGTTATTCAACATCACCTTTCCTTCGCTGATAATCTTGTTTATCTGTTCCTCTTTGGTGGGGGAGTAGTGTATCAGTGCATCTTTGACGACCAACTTGTACATGTTCACCGTCTCATCGGCCCCAATCTGTCCTGTGCAGTCACTATCTTCGGCATTGGTGCACTTGCTTCCGCAGTAACCATCAGAGTTTACACAAGGATCCATGCTGTCGGTGTCGCATGCATTATCGACACAATATTTCGAATTGATCACAGATCTATTCATGAATCGAAACACATTATACTTCGAGTTCACCACATTTACTGCCTGTATATTGTCAATCACAGCGACATCCAGGATCCTATTCTCATATGAGTCCACAAGACTCACAGCATTGACGCTCCGGGATAAGATACTGTCACGCACGACGCTCCGTTGTGCGCTATCAAAAGCGATCGCGCTCTCATAGTTTTCGACATCGCAGTTTCTGACAGAGATTTCTTTCCCCTTGAGGGTTATCCCACGTCCAGAATATGCTCCTTTGATCTGGCTTCCGTTGCAGTCAAGAGCTATCCCCTCCCCTTCCAGTGCTATCCCTTCCTTAAGCCCGTAATTTCCTTTACATAGAGTGATGCTCCGTGGATAGCTTTGACCATCTGTAGGCACAACACACATTGTGTCGATCCCAGATACTATCAAGAATCCTCCAATCATCACAAACAACAGCAAGATAAGCCTCATATCCTGGAAAAGTCGCATATCCAATCCCTTATTCGATTCTTTTTAAGGTTTTGGACTGTTGCCTGGAGTCGTTTTACTTATTTCCACAAACGCCTTCTCGATCTCTTTTCTGGAGTACCCAGCGGTCTCAAGAGATGTAGTGATATCTTCTCGTCTATAATTTGCCCCATACTTCGCGATATACTGCTTCGCGGACTCGACTGATGCTTTATTCTTCTTCCCCTTGATAAGCACCCAAATGGAGAGTGACCCCATTATGATACCTCCAGCTATCACAAAATAGAATATCTGCCTTCCAGAAGCCCCTGTAGCTAACGCTAATGTGCTTACAACAGATGTGTTCTGCACATATTCAGCCGCCTTTCCAGCCTCTCGTGTCACAGCTTCATTTATAGGTAACGCAGAAGCAGGCAGTTCATTTCCTGCATAGAACCTCTTGCTCACTTGCGCTTGCGGGTTCTTGTATGAATCACCAGATGGATTGATCAGAAACGCGTTTAAGTTATGTGTCCCTTCCATGATAGGCACGATTATGGTCCCTGTCGCTGGATATGCGGTGGTATCGATATAGAAGAGCACACTCGCGCCCAGGACATTCGAATTCCAGGTTATAGTCAATGTCCCAGACGGGTATAATGTGTCGTTTGACGGAGACATTACTTGCAGTGTTGGAGTGAGGCCATA
>CAYHWL010000018.1:0-17457 GCA_964359785.1 uncultured Methanosarcinales archaeon
ATAATAAAAAGACTACTATTTAAAACATCCTAAAATTAATGTTATCTACTATAGTATGCTGATGGCAAAGACTAGTGATAGTAACATTGTTGCGAATTCCATTTGTTGCACCCCCAATGCGATTTGGATTTCTCAAAGTGATTTTTCCCCCGATGCTCTGCAACGAGTGTATCCCAATTTGAGATTATAAAATCCCCTGCTTTTTCCACAATCGGGATTTTATATTTTTGGCGTGGCATTGAGGAGGTATATAAAATATTCGGCGGCCATCCCAAACGTATAATAATGACCCGTGAATCTCTGTCTCTTATGGCTGGAAACAGGAAAAAGGATTGTATTAAAGAATCTGCTCTTGCGGTCATTGACTGCGCTGGGGCGCAGATAAAGCATCTATTGCTTGATTGCGCCAAGGATTTGGGTGATCTGCCTCAGACAAAGTTCGCCACCAAAGAAGGGCTTGAGATTATGCTGGAAAAAGGCATCATCATCCACACGTTATTCCCTCATACTGCGGTTCCAGAATATATAGTGCTGCTAAATGATGGCATTTATCATATGAGATCTAAGTATGTGGCCGGAGAACCCTACCCCGTCTTTGATTCAAGATTGGAATCTCACCGTCACTATGTAGACTACTGGCACAATGCGCTTCTGGTATTGCCGACGAAGAAGTGATGTGCGATCCTTAAAACCCCCATTTTGTTTTCACTCCATAGTGAACGCAAACAGATACTTTTATAAGTGAATCGGGTTTTCCGCGTTCTGGGGAATGTATGGTAAACCACTGTATGTCTAAATTGATGTTGTTTGTCCTATTGGCATCCCTCTTCGCGGTTGCCGTTTCAGCCGTCGATATGGAGACTATCGGCCCTGCATTAGGTTGTATCAGGACCCTCCAGAATTATTCCTTGCAGCCTGGCGACTACATTCGCATGAACACCACGATCAAGAATGACGGCACAGTATATCTCTACAATATCACAATCAATGACACATGGGACAATACCACCTTGACTTTCCTCTCGATCAATGAGACGATACTTAATACTGGAGATCAGATCAAGCTCACCTCCGCTGGCTTCTCTTCTTTGGCCCCAAATGGCACAGTACTATTTAGCCTCAACTTTTCGAGCTTCCGCAACAACAGCGCGACTTGGGAGCAGGTCTATGCCACTGCGGTGGATGAGAATGGCACTTTTGTCAGTTGCGGAGGAAAGTTTTTCATCGATGTCGCTGGCGATGAATACGAGCCTGACAGCAATTATACTCAAGCCTTGCCCATTCCCCTAAATGGCTCTTGGATCCGCCACAACTTTGGTGTCGCAGGAGACGTCGATTGGGGTTATTTCAATGGGCGGAAAGGAGCGATCTATCTTATCGAGACTAGGAACGTCACTCCATGGTATGTTGGGGGAGGCAACTCCACTGACACTTATCTAACTCTCTTCGATGAGACGCTTAATGTGAGCTCATACAACGATGATATCGTTTCAGGCAACAATTACAACTCAAGGATAGTCTATCAATCAGTAAAATCCCAGAAATACTATTTGAGGGTGCATGAGGCGAATGGCGCAGGCAATGGCACTTATGACTTGCGCGTGCAGGAGATTGGGCATCTTTCAACTGTGTTCAATGTCTCGACAGACACTATGTATAATGGGTTTGTCCAGAATATGTCTGCCAATGTCACATGCGCGCAAAGCTATTGCAAGAACGTGCTTGTCACCCTTGATCCACAGCCAGTCAAAGATTCGCTGGTGAGCAAATTAGCCCGTGGCGACTCGGTTGATGTCATAGTCAAGCTCAAATCCGACAAATCTAAGGATCCCTCGATTTCAAGATCACAAAACAAGTTCAAGCTCGACTCGGTCATCGGCTCTCTTGATGTCGGCGCTGTCGCTGTCAAGGACAGATTCGACTCACTAAGCACATTCTCTGCGAGGCTCACCGAGGATGGATATAATGCCCTGCTGCGCAATCCAAATGTTGTCGCGATCTACCCGGATGGTGTGGTGAATGCCTTCTTGAATGAGACTGGCACACTTCTAAATGCGACTACTGTGCATAACATCACAGTGAATGGCAAGAATATCACTGGTTGGGGCCAAGGTATTTGCGTGATAGACACAGGTATCGCCTATTCTCACATGGATTTCGGCAACTGCACACTTGTCCAAGTCCAAAGCAACACTTGTCCGGCTATCGGTCCAGGTTATGATTTTGTCAACAATGACATAGATCCATTGGATGACAATGGGCACGGTTCTCATGTTTCAGGTATAATCGCTTCAAGGGACAGCGTCTTTTCTGGCATGGCGCCAAACGCTAGGATTTTCCCTCTAAAAGTCCTCAACGCCACGGGTTCAGGTTCCAATTCAAATGTTATCGCGGCTATCGACTGGTGTGTCACGAATGCCACTCGTTTCAATATCTCTGTGATAAGCATGAGCCTTGGTGATGATACTCATGCTCAAGGTTGGTGTGATGAGAGCAACCCATTCTCTGATGCGGTGAACACTGCTTTCAAGAATGGCATCGCAGTTGTGGCGGCTTCAGGCAATGATGGATACGGCTCGAATATAGATGACGGGTTCAATTCGCCTGCGTGCATAAAGAATGTCACGAGCATCGGTTCCGCCACAAAAAATGGCTTGGTCTCCTCCTTTTCAAACAGGGCGCAAGGTTTGGATCTCTTGGCTCCAGGTTCAAGCATCTTTTCGACTGATTACTCCTCATCGAATGGCCACAAGGTGCTATCCGGCACTTCGATGGCGACACCTCATGTCGCGGGAATCATCGCGCTTATGCAGAACTACTATGGGTCGCTCTTTGGCAGATCGCTAAACCCATCAGGTATAGAGCAATCGCTAAAACTTTTCGGCATCCCAGTCACAGATAGTGGCGCTACAAATCTCACATTCACACGCATCCAGGCAAACACTGCTTTGAGCTCCAAAGGGATCATATCAACAAACTCAACCGCGAAACCTTTCTGGTCTATGGGTTCCAATCCAGTCAGATGCGGCGATATGATAGAGAACCAGACATGTCTTGCGCAATGGACAGTCAATGCGTCAGGCGCAAATGGCAGGTATGAGTTCTTCGCGATTGTTGAACAGGACTTTGATATCAACCTCTCACAGAAGATAAATGTCTCGATCCGTTCCGCCCCAAGCAATTTCAATGTCTCAAAGACAGCTCCATTATTTGTCAACATGTCAAGCAACTTGACTTATTCTGTCAATGTCTCAAATGACGGATTGGCGCTTCTTCAGAACATCACTGTTCTGGAT
This sequence comes from uncultured Methanosarcinales archaeon, assembly GCA_964359785.1. Lineage (GTDB taxonomy): Archaea > Nanobdellota > Nanobdellia > Woesearchaeales > JAGWAF01 > JACQSU01. The sequence goes on from CAYHWL010000018.1 coordinate 3,297, forward strand.
TATTTCAATCCAGCCCATCTTTCCTATGTCTCTAGCACAATCCCTGCTTTGAACACTTCTAGCTCCTTGAATTTCACTGTGGGCCCAAGTCTGGACGCAGGTCAGTCTTTCATCTTCAATATAACCTTTGCCACCTTGAATATCTCATCTAGCGCAAACACCACAAATAATATTTTCGCGAGCTCTTTTGCTCCTGACGGCGGCTTCAATTTAAGCAACAACTTCAGCTTCGTTGTCGAGATAAGATTCATCAACCATGTTCCGGTGATAACCACAAACGCTTCGTTGAATGCGACCAGCAATTCAAACTACTCTTATGATGTGAATGCCACTGACGGCAATAACGATGTTCTTGTCTATTCCCTTTCAAGGCGTCCTGCAAACATGACTATAAATTCATCCAATGGATATCTCAACTGGGTCCCATCCAACAGCCAAGTCGGCCTCAATAATGTGACGGTCTCGGTGACTGACGGCAATGGCGCCAACACCACTCAAAATTTCACTATCAACGTCACAAGGTCTGACACTGCACCGGTCATCACTACCTCACCAGAGCAAAACCTCATTGAGAGGGCGCTATTCACTTATGATGTGAACGCTACCGATGTGGACGCGGACACATTGCTCTACACACTATATACCTATCCTCTTGGGATGATTATCAACAACGTCACAGGTCAAATCCAGTGGACGCCTACCAATGAACAGGTCGGTTGGAGCATCGTGGATGTCATCGTCTTTGACGGGTGGGGTGGCAATGCGACGCAAAGCTTCCTGCTCAATGTCTCGAATGTCCCTCCAGCGTTCAGTTCGTCCGCGCCAGGGTCTGCCAACGAATCTATCCTATTCACCTATGATGTCAATACCACGGATGAGGGGTTGGGCAACAATACTTATTCTTTGATCATCAGCCCTCCAGGGATGATCATCAACTCAACCACAGGCATCGTGACATGGACTCCAAACACATCGCAGATTGGGCCAAATAACATCTCAATCCTTGCAAACGACAGCTTTGGCGGCCTCACCTACCAGAATTTCACGATTAATGTCTCGCCTGTCTCGTCTCAATCTTACCTGATCACCATTGTGCCCACGCCAGTGAACATGTCAAATGTGGTGAACATCACACTTAACCTCTCAAACACAGGAAAGAAGAACTTGACCAATGTTGTCACCTATATCACCTTCAACGCTACTGATGTTTTGTTTGCCGGCTCTTCACAGACAGCGGCCAGCAACTCTTCAGGCGGGGTTCTTTTTGGTCCATTCGCCAACTTGACGCCCAATACTTCTATGGTATTCTCCATCCAGTTCTTGGCTCTTAATAGGACAAGCAATGTCTCATCGAGCCTAAATATCACCACAAACTCTTCTGATGTCGCTTACCTTCTATCTGTCTCAAACATCTCTACAGTGAGGATCGCTATCATCAATTATGCGCCTATGATTTACAGCTCACCGGTTACCAATGCCGAATCAGGCTCCAAGTATTTGTACCAAGTGAACGCGACAGACGTCAATAATGACACTCTTTCCTACTCCTTATTGCAGTCTCCATCAGGGATGTCTTTCAATGGGACTGGCGCTTTGATCTGGTACCCATTATTCAATCAGACTGGTCTATGGAATGTGACATTCATCGCAACAGATGGCGGCTTGAATGCTACCCAGTCCTTCATCCTTAATATCACACGCAACAATTCAGCGCCATCCTTGACTACACCTCCATTCTACAATGTCACTCAAAACGCTTCATTCACCTATGATTTCAATGCTACTGATTTGGAGAACGACACGATCTGGTTTGCTCTATCGGTGCAACCGGCTGGTATGTCCATCGATAATGTCACAGGAGTCATATCTTGGACGCCTTCAAATGCGCAGGTCGGCACAAACAACTTGACCTTGAGGATCTTTGATTCATTTGGATGGAACTCCACTCCATCATTCCTGTTTAATGTCTCTAACATACTCCCGGTCATCACAACGAATGCCACCGCGGGCTCTCCAAATGGCATCGTCCCTGCAAATGAGTCTATTCTTTACTTTTATGATCTGAACTCCACAGAGGAGAATAGCGGCGCGGTTTACACTGTCATAATTGGTCCTCCAGGCATGTCGATGAATGCGACAACTGGGTTGATCAGCTGGACCCCTAATACCACCCAATTGGGCCTAAGCAATGTCTCATTGCAGATCAATGATTCAAACGGCGGCATCATCACGCAGAACTATACGATAAATGTCTCTCCTATCTCAGATGGGCTAAACCTTGTGGTCTTGAACCAGTCAACTACAAACATGTCTAGCCAGTTGAGCGTCTTTGTGAATTTCACGAATACCGGCAAAAAGAACCTCACTGATGTTATAGCCAAGATGACCTATAACTCTTCAGACTTCACTTTCGTCACCAGTTCAATCAATTTCACAAGTCAATCAGCGGGCATCATCTTATTTGGGCCGTATGTTAATCTGACCCCAAATATCAGTTCCAATTTCACAGTCGTTTTCACAGCCCAAAATAGGACGTCCAACGTCACCTCATTGGTCAATGTCACGGTCAACGCGTCGGATGTCGCTTACTTGATCTCCAAAAAGAATGAGTCCTTGGCAAAGATCGCGACCGTCCCATTCCCTCCATCGATTAACAGCGTTCCGAACACTTCAGCTCAATCAGGCACTCATTATGTCTACTTGGTGAATGCTTCTGATGTCAACAACGACACGCTCTCTTTCCAGCTTCCGCTGGCTCCAGCAGGGATGACAATCAACAGCACAGGGGCAGTCTCGTGGTATCCTCTTTACAATCAATCAGGATTATGGAATATCTCTGTTATGGTCCTTGATGGCAAGTACAATGTCTCGCAGAATTTCACTCTTAATGTCACCCGGAACAATTCCGCGCCAAATATCACGACACAGCCAATCATCAACGTGACCGAAGATTTCAATTACACCTATGACATCAACGCTTCAGACCAGGAGAACGACACTTTCCTCTTCAACCTCACAGCTGGGCCAAGCGGAATGGGATTCAATCAGACTACTGGCGTATTGACTTATGCACCTAACAATTCGCAAGTGGGTGTTTACACGATAAACATCTCTGTGACAGATGCGTTAAACGCGTCTTCAAATCAGTCCTTCACTTTTACAGTCATTAACAACCCTCCAAATTTCACCACGTCCCCTCTGCTTTTCGCAAACGAGAGCAGGGTCTACTACTTTGATGCCAACACGACTGATGAGGGTCAAGGTCCGGTCTTCTATTCGCTTTCTTTTGCGCCGGCAGGCATGATTATTGACACGAATACAGGAATGGTGAACTGGACTCCAAACACAAGCCAGATCGGTCTTTCAAATGTCTCGATAAGATTCAATGATTCCAGTGGTGGTGTCATAGAGCAGAACTTCACAGTCAACGTCACCAGGATCTCAAACCTGACACTTTCAGCTCAGGTGAGCCCTTCCACTATCAACATGAGCGGCAATGTCAATGTGCTTCTCAACTTCACCAATAACGGCGCTAAGAACCTCACTTATCCGGTCTTGACTGTCAATTGGAACTCTTCTGATATCAGTTTCCTTGGCGCGAACTATAATTACACTTTCCTAAATGCCACTCATGCGCAATGGGAGAACCTCACTAACCTTTCGCAGAATGTCTCCATCTTCCTCAACATCACTTTCACGACAGCCAACAGGTCGAATAATCAGTCCAGCAACTTCACGATAGCGGCTAATGCTTATGATGGAGTCATCGGTCTTCAATCGAATGCCACGCTCCTAGTCACGATCCTCTTTGTGAATTATGCTCCGATTATCAACAGCACTCCAGTCACAACGGCACAATCAGGCACAGCATATTTCTACCAGATCCAGGCCTATGACAACAACGGAGATAATCTCTCCTACTCACTTTCAAAGTACCCTTTCAACATGGCGCTCAATGGTACCGGCTTCGTCTCATGGTATCCTCTCTACAATCAGTCTGGTCTTTGGAACATCTCGCTCATAGTCTCTGACACCAGAGGGGCTAATACCACGCAGAATTATACTATCAACGTCACAAGGAACAATACCGCTCCTAATATCACATCTCCTGCCGTCCTAAATGCGACGGAAGACATGAACTACACTTACGATGTTAATGCGTCAGATTTGGAGAATGACTCCATCACATTTATTTTATCACAGTTCCAGGCGGGCATGTCCATCAACAATCAGACTGGTGTGATCACTTGGCTCCCAGCGAACTTGAATGTGGGCGCATGGAATATCACTGTGAATGCTACAGATGCGCTTGGCAATAGTTCTAGCCAGGCTTATATGCTCACTGTGTCAAACACTCTGGCTAATTTCACGACATCACCGTCACTAACTGCCGCCGAGCAAATCCAATATAGCTATGATTCAAATACTACCGATGAGGGCAGTGGTCCAGTCCTATACTCACTCAACGCGTCTCCTCAAGGCATGACGATACAGAACACTTCAGGTGTCTTGCTCTGGACGCCTAACACTACCCAAGTGGGCATGTTTAACATATCAATCATATTTGATGATAACCATGGAGGCATCATATCCCAAGCATGGCAGCTCAATGTCTCAGATACGACAAGGCCATTTATCAATGTGACTTTCCCGCCAAACACGACAAAGTATGCTAATCCTAACATCACTCTAAACTTCAGCGTGAGGGACAATGGCCAGATCGCTTCTTGCGTGAACAGTCTCAATGGGGTTATCTCAACTATATTTAGTGGGGCGTCTTCAAGCCAGATCAACGTATCTACCACGATCAATGGTTCAGAAGGCCAGAACACCTTGCTTGTCAACTGCACGGATTCTTATGGCAACTCGCAGACTTCATCTACTCTCTTCACAGTGGATACCATCGCTCCAGCGTTGGTTGTCACCTCTCCGATCAATGGATCCAACACATCAGGCAACATCCAGGTCACGTATACGATCAGTGAGCCAAACTTCTACAACTTGACTCTAGTCTACGGCTCGCAGGTTCTCAACCTTTCCCAGTCAGGTTCCTTCACGCTAGTCGTTTCCGAGGGTCTTAATCAGAACTTCACATTGACCGCATTCGACCAGCTCAACCATACCAATTCCAGCACTTTATTCTTCAACATCGACAGGACTCCTCCGAGGGTTGTCACTACACCCAACATAACAGTCATGATCTATGACGGAAGAGGTGCGTATGTTTTGTTGAACGCATCAAATGCTTCTGATAATTATGCATTGCAGAATGCCACTTGGGACTTTGATTCTAGGGATGGCGTTGGGATCGATGCTCTGGGTTTTGAGTCCTTCAAGAACTATTCAGTTCCAGCCACTTTCATCTCGACTGTGACAGTGACTGATGTCGTAGGCAATCAAAATACTTCAAGGATAACCATCTATGTGATGCGTGATTCTGATGGTGACGATCTGCCTGATTACTACTTGAACGGTTCGATATGGGACAACTGTCCGCTCATAGCTGATCCGACAAATAACGCGAGCTTGTGCGTCGGTGACCGGGACGGAGACGGCATCCCTGATCCTATTGACTTCATCACCGGCAATGTGAATCACACAATCACTAATTTTCCTAACCTTTCCTTGCAGGTGGCGGATATGCATGATCCAATCAACTACTCCGGGCCTACGACCGTTCATTTCCTCTCTAACAACGCAAGCGTGGTCTCGTTCCCATTCAACTTCACTATCGACTGGAGCATTTGGATGAACAATGTCACTTTGGTCGGCGCCCCTGGCGAGATAGTGGTCCGAGGTCTAGTCATGCCTCCAGGTATCACAAAGTCTATCACTTTCCCAAAAGGCAACACCACCCATAACGCGGTCTGCGTATTGGATGCTCAAGTTGAGACCGTCTCTTCAATGTCCTCGACATGCACGGCGCCTAACGAATTCCAGATCAACTGCACTGGTTCCAATGCGGGCTATTCCTGCATCGATTCTGGTAATTATTGGACAGTCACTGGGGTGCGTTTCACTGCTATCCGGTCCTTGTTCATCAGCAGACCTTCAAGCGGTCCGGTCTTCTCTGGTAGCGGCAGCTCAAACAGGCGTTTTGAGGAGAGCCGCAGTAGTGGTCCGACAAGATCGATCCCAAGGTATGAAGCTATTGTTGTGAAGAAGGAGGCTGACACTGCGCAAGTGGTGATAGCTCCTCCAAAGCAGGCCTCTTCATCTAAATCAGTTCAAAAGCAAGTGCCGACAAAACAGCCTATTGCCCCACAGTCAAGGGATGATTCACAAGTCCAGGTCTCATCTAGCGATTCCGTCTGGGTCTTGTTGGTCGCGATTTTGATCGTCTTGATCGGCATAGCCGCTATCGTATACGTCTGGAAGATGTGATTCTTTTTATACTCTCCACTCTTTATCGATGTTATGGACGACTATCTTGGCATCATTATCGAGGAATCCCTCTCTGATAAGTCTATTCTAAAAGAGTTGGAGATCCTCGACACCGAGATTCACAAGGTCACCAAGGAGTCGAGGACGCCTTGGTTGTCTGTGTGGACGCTCCACACAATCCAAGTCCGGGAGGAAGAGATGGAATCCGCCGCGAAAAAGATCAGTGCGGCCTTGGATCAGATACGTTCGAATTGGTACGCTGATTTCAAGAACAGCAGATTCCACTACATCATCTTCTCCAAGAAGATCTTCAAGGTTGACCGAACCATTAAAGATGGTTACAAAGCAGTCACCCAATACGGTCTCACTCTAGGCATTCCCGCTTATCTGCTGGACTTCTCGCAGGATATTCGTTGAATGATCAACTCTTTTTAGTGCATGGCATTGTCATCTTTATCTGCTCTGCAGAATCTTTTTGTCTTGCGTCCTTCGCAAATGAGAGTATCCAAGAACATAGATTTTGGCCTGACCCAGATTTGTTCATTCTTGATTGATCGGTATACAATCATCTCTTCAAGGCTCTCACTATGCCTGGCTTCACATAGGACTTCGTAGAGTCCGCCTTTGTAATGCCTATATATTCCGCAGTATTCACTTCTTATTCCCATAATAGAATATCTTGTCTATCTGGACGTCAGCGGGTGTATAATTTCCTGCTCGTTGGTTAGACTCGCTTCCTTTCTCGGGTTTTGGCGTGATTGTGCGGGAGCCGTCATCAGTGGATCTCATCTGTTCTTGGGTGAATTTCGCGGGTTCTGGGGCGCGTTGAGGGGCGTTTGTCCGCACAGCGTTTTTTTGCCCATTCTCAAGGTCATTTATCGCCTTGATCATCTCGTTCATCTTTCCCACGACGGTTGCTAGGGAGTCTTGCATCTCTTTCATTTGAGTCTGTGTTGTGCGTTTGTAGCTTTCGAAATCTTCCATGTTTGATCCTCCTTGAGCGGGTTTTGGGATTGCGTCTTGCATCCCATATGGGGCGAGGATCTTCTCTTGGTAGATCTCTTCGCTTTTTCGTATGGCCTCATCTGAACTAGCTGCGAATCCGTGTCGTTTGAGCTCTTTTGACAAGTTGGCTATCTTCTTTAGTTTCTCGATATCTTCCAATTTATCACCTTTTATTTTCAAGGGGATAGCGGGGTTGTATAAATATGTTTTGTCGTCACAACACAGGCCGCAAGCCCCAGTAGCAGTAATATTGGCAATCATCAAATTTCTTGTTTGACCCTGTCCGAGGGATAAGTCTGAGATTGAGCGAGTCTTTGCATGCCTGCATACAGCAGATCCGGCTGTTGGCTTTCTTGCATTCCATCCTAATCGGAGTATATTTTGGGGCCATTGGGCTGGCGATCAACTTCTCTTGCACATATTTGCCTTTCACGGCAAGTCCGCTGGGCCCGTATGATGATATGTATGAGATTGATCCTAATGAGAATAACATCAAGGCAAGCACTGCCATAACCGCATAATTGTAGGGTTTCATAGGAAAGATAAAAAAAGAATTTCTATTGCACAAATGAGTTAGTTGCGCTTCGTACAGTGTACTGGGCTGAACTGACACATTTCCTTGCGCATTCTGAGCTGTCGACACCTACGTTCATGCATAGGTTCTGGCACGCAGTTCCGATGCATCTTGTCCACTCACTGCCCACTTGGGTTTGAGTAAAACAATACGATGCCGCTTCTGCCCCTACTCCGCTGTAGGTCATCACTGCTGCTCCGCCGACACTGCCGCCTGAAAAGTACACTACCATGCCTACAATCGCTACGATTGCGACAATTGATGCTATCAGGACGCCGTAATTGCGTTCTTCTCCACGTCTAAACATACTATGTCACCTCCTATTGGGTCTCTTTTTTCCACTTTTTGCTTATATAAACCTTATGCTTGCTTTGTCTTGGGCAAGATCAGGGTGTCACGCCTTATCTGCTCTCTGCATCCGTTGTTGCAGTTTGGGCTGCAATCATTCACTGTGGTGACCCCTAATTTGTAGGTCTTTCCAGCGCATTTTGCGTTCGCATTGCATTTGTTTGCGCAGCATACGCGCCATTCGTCTTGGTGCATTGTGAGCGCTCCTTCATCGACGCATTCCATTCCTGCTTCGAGTCCTAGGACAAATGATTCTTCTGCGTATAATCCTGAACCTGCGGAATATTGTGCCGCGCCGGTGGAACCATTCGCATAGAATAGGACAAGTCCTGCTACTGCGACTAGTGCTACCACTGCCGCAGACAATGTGTTATGGTGGTCTGACATAAATATATCACCTCTGTTGTTTTTTCCCTCTAAAACAAGTATTTAAATATGTCTCTTAGAGTCCGGCCTCTTTTCGCAGGAAGTTGAGTCGTTCGCGTATCTCTATGGCTTTTTCGAATTCTAATCCTTCTGCCGCGAGTTTCATCTGGGTTTCGAGGTCGATTAGTAGTCGGGGTATCTCGTTTCTTGGCAGATGTTTGGTGGTCTTCACATCGGTCTCTTTTTCTGCGACTGCCTTGATGATTGTCTTTGGGGTGATCCCATGTGTCTTGTTGAACTCCATCTGTTTTTCTCGTCTGGAATGTGTCTTTTCAAGCGCTCTTTGTATGGAATCCGTCTTCTTATCGGCATACATGATGACTTTTCCATCACAGTTGCGTGCTGCCCTGCCGATGGTCTGTATCAATGACCGTTCATTGCGCAGGAATCCTTCCTTATCCGCATCAAGTATGGCAACAAGCGCGACTTCTGGGATGTCTAGCCCTTCCCGCAGAAGATTTATCCCGACCAGTACGTCGAATTCCCCTAGGCGAAGCTCGCGTATTATCTCTGTCCTCTGGATTGTGTCGATTTCAGAATGCAGGTATCTGACCTTGATGCCTTTCTTTGAGATATAGTCGGCGAGGTCTTCTGCCATCTTTTTGGTGAGTGTGGTGACGAGCGCCCTCCAGCCTGCTTTGATCGTTTTTTCTAGCTCTTGGAGGAGATCCGGTATCTGCTCCTTTGTGGGCCGTACCTCACAGTGTGGGTCGAGCAGTCCAGTCGGTCTGATTATCTGCTCCACCAACTGTTCACTGGTGGTCATCTCATAATCTCCTGGTGTGGCTGACACAAACAGGGTGAGTGGCCACCTTTTCTCGAATTCTTCAAATGTTAGTGGCCGATTGTCATACGCGCTTGGCAGTCTAAAACCGTTCTCAACAAGGGATTTTTTCCTGCTAAAGTCTCCCTTGTGCATCCCATGCGCTTGGGGTATTGTCTGGTGAGATTCGTCTATGATAAGAAGCCAGTCCTTTCCGAAATAGTCGAGCAAGGTGAAAGGCGCTTGTCCTGCATCCCTTCCATCAAAAAATCGTGAGTAGTTCTCTATGCCGCTGCAGTATCCCACCTCTTTTATCATCTCAAGATCGTACATCGTCCTTTTCTTGAGACGTGCGGCTTCAAGCGGTCCAAGTGCGGGCAGCGCCATTTCAAGCTCCGTTTTGATGGCGGTCATGGCTTCTTCCATCTTGTCTTGGGGCATGACGAAATGTTTGGCTGGATAGATCCTGACTTCAGTTGGTGTTCCAAGCGTCCTCTGGTCGATCCTGTGCACTTCCTTTATCGACTCTACACAGTCGCCATCCAGTTCTATCCTTATTATGTCTTCATCATATCCTGGTATGACATCGATCACGTCGCCTCTGACTCTGAACTTCCCTGTTTCAAGGGCGCTGTCGTTGCGTTCATATTGCATATCGGTGAGTGCGAGTATGATAGATTCCCTGCTTCGTCTAGTCCCTTTTTTCAATGGCAGCGATATCGCCTGGAAGTCATCCGGGTTCCCAAGGCCGTAGATGCAGGATATGGAGCTTACGATGATGACGTCGCTTCGGCTCATCAGGGCGGCAGTGGCCCGTAGTCTCATCCGTTCTATCTTCTTATTGCGCGCCGAGTCTTTTTCGATATAAGTGTCGGTGCTGGCGATATATGATTCTGGTTGGTAATAGTCATAGTATGACACGAAATACTCGACCCTATTGTTGGGGAACAGTGCCTTTATCTCCTGGTATAGCTGTGCCGCAAGTGTCTTGTTGTGCGCGAGGATTAGCGTTGGTTTTCCAAGTCTCTCTATCACATTTGCCATCACGAATGTCTTTCCGCTCCCTGTGATGCCTAGTAGCGTCTGTCTTTTCATGGATGCAAATCCGCGAGACAGTTTTTCGATAGCTTCTGGCTGTCCGCCTGCTGGTTTCATGTCTGTGAGGAGTTCAAATGCCATTATCGACGAAAAGAAATGAAAGTATAAAAGATTGAGGGTGGGTTGACTAGTGTGCCCTCATGATACTCTAGGCGCCTTTCCGTCCGTGTAGCACGTCCCGCTGACACATGTGCAGGTGAACGCCCTGATATTGACACATGGATCTTGGTAATTCTTGGCCCATTCCGCATTCACACAGCCGCTTCCGCAGGTAGAAGAGCAGTCCTGGTAGCTCTTGCACACGAATTTTGTGTCTGGTTTGACGGTGCATCCAATAAGTATCAGCAGTCCGATCATAGCTATCCATTTTTTCATGATATCTTGCTCCTTTGCAGGTATTAAATCGTTTCTGGTATGAACGCTTTATCGCGTGTCTTCCTGTGGAATGCGATGACGAATCTGTGCACTTCATCTCGTGCGGCGATGAGCATGCGCAGTCCGCAATGGCCTCGGTCAAGTTTCCTAGTCCCGCTAAGGCCAGGTAAGTAGATTTCTTCTTCTTTCTTGGCAAGCCCAAGGATAGGTATCCGCAGACCAAGTTCTCGCAGCGCTTTCATGCCGGCTTCAAGCTGTCCGCGGCCGCCATCGATTAGTATCAGGTCAGGCATGTCTCGTCTTTCCTCGCGTAGTCTAGAATATCTTCTTTTGATTGTTTCATACATGGCTAGGAAATCATTTTGTCCTTCGAAACTCTTGATGTGGAACAATCGATACCCTTCTTTGTGGGGTTTCCCATTTTCAAAGACTATCATCGCTGACACCACGTTTGTCCCTGCCAGGTTTGAGATGTCGAATGCCTCAATCGTGATAGGCATCTGTGGCAGGTTCAATTCTTTCGCAAGCTCGCTCACCGAAGGAGCCACGCTTTGTGTGGACAGTTGGAGGTTCTTCTTTGCAAGGTCCAGCAGTTCTCGTTTTTCTCCGCGGACCGGGATACTGACTGTGACCCTCTTCCCGCTTCTGCCGCTAAGGTAATCGCTTAATGCACCGCTCTCGAAGGGTCCTTCAAGTATTATCTCCGCTGGCGCTGGATTGGCAGAATAATATGCCGACAGGAATTCATCAAGGATTGTGAGAGTGGTCTCAAACCTATATTTGTGTTTTTGGGTTAGCACGCCTTTTTTGATCTCCATCACGCCTATGTGTGTGATGCCTGACTCTTCGATTGACACGATGATATCCTGATCATATGAGAGGATCCTATCGACCTTCTGGCCTGATTCAAGCCTTTGCAACGCATCTATCTGGTCGCGTTTCTCTTTGGCGTTCTCAAAATCAAGTTTCGCCGAGTCAGCTTTCATCTCTTGGGTCAGTCGCATGATGGTTTGTTCTACTTCGCCATGCAGTAGCTTTCTTGCGGCATCGATCCGGATGAGATAATCCTCTTTGGATATATGCGTCTCACACGGTCCACAGCATCTTCCGATGTGGTAGTTCAAACAGACCTTCTTTGGCATCTTCTCGCAGGTGCGCAGATGGAATATCTTTTGTGACAGATTCACTATCTTGACTCTTTGCGCTCCGTCTGTGAACGGTCCGATGTACTCCCCTTTTTTGGTCACCCTTCGGGTGGATATCACCCTTGGGAAGTTTTCATCAGTGATTTTGATATATGCGTATGATTTTGCGTCCCGCAGTCGTATATTGAATTTTGGCAGGTGCTTCTTGATGAGCTTGTTCTCTAGAAGAAGCGCCTCGACTTCTGTGTCGGTGCTAAAGAAATCAACTAATGCTATGTTCTTCACGAGGACTGCCGTCTTTGGGTGCGCGTCCTTCATCGAGAAATATTGCCCCACCCTTTTTTTGAGGTTCTTGGCTTTGCCTATATAGATTATCTCTCCATCTTTGTCCTTGAATAGATAACAGCCTGCTGTGGTCGGCACATGTGAGATATCCATGACGAGGAAATCCATGGGATACTATAAAAAGATTGGGAAAAAAGAAAAACAAGGTGTGCCTATTCTTGGCTTAGTAAGTAGACGAGGTATAGCCCTGCCAATCCGACCAAGGTATAGACCACTTTGGCGACCGTGGAGCCTGCGCCTAGCAGCATGTCTACTACATTGTAGCCCCATGCTGCGAGTCCCCAGTTTACTGCCCCTACTACGACTAGCACATAAACGACCCATTCTAATGCACTTTTTCCCATGTTAGTCACCTCATGACTGCTGGTATTGACTTCATTTGGCTATTATTTAATCTTTTCTTGGCTTTCCTTCTTATTTTCCCAACATTTATAACATCTTCAGGTCTCATCTCATCATGGCTTTATTATGCGGTGTCGAAGATGCGGGACGTGGTCCTGTTATCGGTCCTCTTGTCATGTGTGGTGTGCTCATCAGCAAGGAGGATGAACCCAAGCTAAAAGAGATGGGTTGTAAGGATTCCAAGATGCTTAGTCCTTTGCAGAGGGAGCGTATCGCGGAGCGTATCAAGGAGTTCGCGATCAAATGGGAAGTCAGGATTGTCCCGCCTAAGGAGATTGATGATGCTGTCAATGGCTTGAACAATCTGAACCTCAATTGGCTTGAGGCGGTCAAATCCGTTGAGATAATCAATGCACTCAAACCTGATCTTGTGGTCTTAGATTGTCCATCCACAAACATTCCTGCGTACCGTGACTATATCGTCCAGCGTCTTGACAACAAGAATATGGAGGTCCATGCGGAGCATAAGGCTGATGTGAATCATCCTGTGGTGAGCGCGGCTTCAATAATCGCGAAAGTCACGAGAGATGAGGAGATCGAGAAGCTAAAGAAGAAGATAAACCTGAACTTCGGCAGCGGTTATCCTTCTGACCCCACAACCGTAGGGTTCCTCAAGAAATTCTGGGACAAGCATCCTGATATCTTCCGCCACACCTGGGCGCCTTACAAGAAGATAGTTGCACAGCAGGGGCAAAAGAAGCTCGGATAAAAAAAAGAATCTATTTAGCCAGTTTATAGTATAGCCAAAGGTATACATAGACCGTCACAAAGCTGATGACTGCCGCTTCTATCATTCCACCGATTATTCCACTAAGACTAAGCGAGAAAAACATATGCCATCTCATCATCGACTCTACTGCGCCCATATAAATCCCATAATTCCCTAGTATGCCAAGCGACAGCATGCACACTGCTGATATGATCGAGGCTGCATATCCAGCTGCTAAACAATCGATTTTGTTGGTTGCCATTGTTTCACCTGTTATGTTTCTTTTCGGTTAGGTGTTGTACACCTGATATAATGATGACCAGCGCAAGTAGGGACACTGCGATTCCGCTTCCATATGCCATCATATTATACTCGCCGTAACCCATCATGCCCATCATTCCGCCATATCCAACCCTGCCTGATGTGAGCAAAGCCAAGACTCCACCAATAATTTCTATCCAGCCTAATGTTTCATGATTCATTGTTTCACCTTAAGGATTCTTCGATATTTCCGTTTATATACCTTCTCTCCCGATGGTTTTCTCCCCCATAACCTTTTTATATGATACATTGGCGACTATCCCTCG
>CAYHWL010000019.1:0-17314 GCA_964359785.1 uncultured Methanosarcinales archaeon
TTAAGATGAATGGACAATATAAATCTGTCTAAAAAGTTATGTCACTTACTATAGATGGGGTGATTTTGCGGCGTAGACAAAGGCGCATACTTCGTTCATGATCCGTTTCGGAAGTGGGCGTGCCAAATCCTTGTTTGGGATGTCATCCATAGTATGATAAGACATCTGGTTTCCTGTGATGACAGGAATTGCCGTGATTTTCTTAATCGTTAAAGGTATTAGTGTGCGACCCAAGAGCCCCTCTTTTATCAAAACCTCATTTAGTTCAAGCGCGCCGATGAACTGGCGTAATGCATAGGGGTATCTTTCTGCGCCAAATGCCTGTCTGGTCTCAATTTTCTCTTCTGGGCAGTAAGTATACGGTCCAAAGGATTTCTTGCCGTTTTTTGATCTTTTGAGATGTAGGTAATTCTTCACATGGCTGCCCGATCCCTTGATCACGACAACACTCTTATCATAGGCGCTATATAATGCTCTGGTGTGCTTTGGGTAAGTGGTCCATTGAGGATATCTCCGCAATGTCCAGTCTCCCTCATACTTATTATAAGATGCGACGCCGCACATGTGTGTCCTTCCTTTTTCGCGTTCTAAGAACCTCTCAAACCGTCCAACAAGCGCTTCATACGTCTTAGTCAATCGCGTCCTTAACTTCTTATCCTGCACAATTGATAGGATAGTCTCAAGAGGCACATCCTCTACGGGTGCGAGGATTGTAGTCTTTGTCACTCCCATGTTGCGCATACAAATACTACTAATCGGCCGTTTAAGAAGTTGAGTTCTCTTCTTTCCGGACCCACTTAGGCTTCCATTCCCTCGCGGCTTCATTGGACACTCCTTTTGCTATTATTGTCGTTAGCAAGATTGACTCCAGAAGCTCTGCTGGCTGGACGAGGCCATGGCGTATGTCGACAGAACCCGTCCGGTATCGCGGCGGTTCAAAGTAATTTCTGGAAAACTTTTCTCTGATGCTGATTTGTTGCGTGTCGCCATGATTGCATGCGATGTGCAAGCTTACCCCTGGACAAGCCAAGTTCGTGCTAATGATTTTGGGAAGCTTTCCATCTAATATTGTCCCCAATCGTGGATCATCAGTCCCTAGATACAGCGCTAGTTTTGCTTCCGGGTTTGTCTTGGTGGAGAAATACGCGCAGGCTTGAGGGTTGATTGGTGGCCCTTTCCATGTGTCTGTCGGATTATCTTCTGTGCCGGCTGGTGTTGACACAGTGACGAGTCCAGAAGCGAATTTCTTGGCGATCTCTTCTAATGAGTGCAATAGTTCTATGTGGTTCTTTGGCATTCCTATCGCGGCAGGATAAGTTTTCAACGATGGCAGTCTGCCAAACTTTGGGTGCGGCGCGTAGTCAGGTTTGTCTCCCAGCGCGTTCATAGATGGGGAGATCGATCCATGGACAAGATGGAACAGATTATCCTTTTCCCATTTGTAGTGTTGTCCAAGTGTGTCCACAAACATATGTTCAAAAGCCATTTCCGTGGACTGCGCTGTGATCGGCAAGAGGTATGGTCCAGCATGCGCCTTGAACTCGTTTGGCACAGCTCCTGCGTTGATCAAGCCATGCACTAAATAATCGAAGGTGGCCAGTGTCTGACAGCTCACTAGCTGTTCTGGTGTGTACTGTTTGTTCGGTTTTGGCGTCACTTCCGGTATGAAATTGATATGTATCATCTTGTTTTCCTCATTTTAAGCCCGCGGGCTGATACCCTTGAGACGGCCAGAACATTTATTAAGCTGGTGGCATTTATGTAACAATTATGACTAAAAAAGTATCAGATGATACATTACCCTTGGCGGTACAGCTAAGGGAGTACATCCAATCCAAGCCTTATGTCCTTGAGGCTATGGAGCTTGGCATTGTGAACCAGACACAGCTTGCCAGGCAGGCATGCCAGGGGTTAGGCACGCAAAACCTTGTGGCAATCAAAGCGGCGCTAAGAAGGTACGCAAGCCTTGTCAGCAAGGATCGTAAGATGAGGGAGGCGCAGGTGGCTCGTGTCCTCAAGGAGAGTTCAATCTCCGTGCAGGATATAGCAGTGGCGATCTCCGCAGGAGAATCGCAGGTAAAAGATAAGATTCGGCTGAAATTCGATGACGCGGTGATCTATGCTTGTGACCGCAGTAATCTCAAATCGATCAAAAGCCAGATCAAGTCCCATCCTCATGCGACCATGTTCATTATCAGTTCCCCAAGGAACATCGAGCAGGTTCCTGGTGTCGTGGCGTATCTTGCCTCATTGCTTGCTAGGGAAGGCATAAACGTTCTTGAGTTTGCTTCAGCCTGGGTCTACACAGTATTTATAGTAGATAAACAAGACAGCGCAAGGACCTATGATCTTCTTAGGAAGGTCGTGGGGTAATATTCTATTCCCCATCATATTATTTGTGTAATCAATAGACTTTTATTATCAATTATACCCCCAATTTAGATGTTTAAGAATTGGAATTACAAACGTATCAATTATTTGGCTTACAAACATCGAGGGGTCATATCATTAGTTGGTGTCGTGCTAGCTGTAATAGCTGTAATGATAGCCTACTCTCAAACTTCATCATCTAATATCTCCATTTTTTTTGCACCAGAAAAAAATCTTACCTACTTTGGAATATCTAATCTCGGTGACAAGGCTACTGTCGAAGTTAAGTATAACTACACTCTTGACTGCCAGAATCGCAGCGGAATACTAAGATACATTGATAAACCAATCCCTAATCTTCCCCCTTCAAATAACCCCGAATCTGAGGTTTTGGCTAGCATAGATAATGAGTCCGTTGAAATCATGTCTGCCGCTATTCAATCACGAGAATTGTGTTCGAATGGATCAATTACTAATTTTGATATCGACTTACGCACATTCTTTTCAGGGCTAAACCCATCATTTGATCTTGTATTTTGTGAAGTTTGCAGATTTTCAATTTCTGTTTGGTCCAAGGATGAAAACAAGAAGAAGAATTATACATTCATTAACCCCCTAAGACTTAGGTTCGAGACACAATGCCCCATTTCGCATTACCCTATGTCTGGAGATAGCCCCGTTTGTAGTTTTAAATTTTATTCTCTTGATGGATGGAATAGCATTGTAAAAAGTAAAGATCTATCTATCCTCAACGATCCTCAAAATCCTACTCGGATGCATTTATCACTAATGGACTCTAATCCTTCTACTATCCAAAGAGATACAACATCCCAAGGTTTATCTCGCGGTAACCCATTTGTTATTCGAGTGTAATCGTTGCACATAGTCATAGGGTGGATTGTGTTCTGACTCTCTAACCCCTCGTCTGTCTCGCGAACACCTTCTCCCAGAAGTTTGTCCTTCGTGTGTACCAGAAGGGTGCCATGAAACCAAGGACGTACACCACAGGGATGAACGCTTGTATATGGGGCACCTCATTTATGCCCATGGTATTGGCTAGCACGCTTGCCAGATTTATCGAGATATAGCTATTTATCAGGGCAAGTGATGGCAGTAGCAGCTGCGGCAGGAACTGCCTCGCCCCTTCTATCTTGTTGATATCATACAAGACAAGATCATAAAGCGCTCCAAAAGTAAACGACACAATAAACACCATAGGGTATAGGAACACCGCTGGGGCAAACACAATAAATGGGATGGTGATGATGCTTATTACAAAATTCCCTATCAATACAAAGAATAGTAAAGTCCAGTAGACGATCCTGTCCATGTATCTGACTATCCCAGCCTTGTCGTTTTGCGCTTCAGTCATGATGCGCAATGCTTGAGCTATCTCATCTGGCGTCCATCCTTTGGCGCGCAACTCCTCGATTTTGTTCTCGACCATTTTTCACTGCCTCGATAGCGCAGCGGCGATCTGTTG
Source organism: uncultured Methanosarcinales archaeon (assembly GCA_964359785.1). GTDB lineage: Archaea > Nanobdellota > Nanobdellia > Woesearchaeales > JAGWAF01 > JACQSU01. The sequence continues at coordinate 3,854 of CAYHWL010000019.1, forward strand.
AAGCGCACAGGATGCTAAGCTCCCAGGGTGGCTAAACGCGACTGGGCTAAAGACTGAGTTTGAGTCCAGGACGCTCTCATCGTAAGGGACCACACCAAGTACAGGCACTCCCACAAAGCTTGCGATCGCGCTTTTATCCGCTCCACCGCGTGTCTTATTGACGATGACTCCAAGTACTTTCTTCCCAAGTTCATTGGCCCGCAAGGCGCTTTTCAATGCGTCAGCATGGCTTGCCAGGTCATCTCCAGTCACGATGATGCAATAATCACAAGAGCTCAATACCGCGTCGAGTTGTGGTCCAAGTCCGCTTGGCGCGTCAAGTATTGTCATCTCTCCGTATTCTCGGAGTTCACCGATCACTCGCCCAATCTCGCTGTAGCTCACTCGGTTCACAGCTTCATAGATAGTAGCCCCAGGTATTACTCGCATCCCACTTGGATGTAGATACAGCGCATCACGTAATTGGATCTTGCATGAAAGAACATCATGTATTGTGGTCGCGGGCGAATTATACCCCAGATAAAGCGAGATGTGTGGTGTGTGAAGATCCATGTCTGCCACAATCACTTGTCGTCCTGCATGGCTCAATATGTACGCTAGATTTAGGGCGATTGTGGTTTTGCCTACTCCGCCTTTTGCTCCGATGATGCCTAGTATCTTACTCATTTGTGTGAGTCAACTGCTCGACGAAGTTTAAAAACTCTTTGACTCTATTGAAGTAATCTTCAATGATGTCGATTGAGATCTCGATGTCCTTGTCTTCCAGATGGGCGGTCATCGTGACATGCCTTCGGAATTCAAGTGTCCTCTCGAATGTGGCTTTGTCAATGGTTCGCAGCAGCAGATATAGGTTAAGGAAATTGCGGATTTGTTCATGGTTTGGATGTCCAAGATACTCTCTTTTTACCGCTTCCACGCGGAGTTTTGGTATGGATGGGATATTCTTGCATCCTTTTAGGTGCAAAAGGGTTTCCATTGCAAAATCATAGGTGTTCATCAGTCTCTCGACGATTGATTTGATGACATCCACAGTGCGGGTGTACTTCAAGGAAACATACATCAGATGGTCTGCTCTTTTGAGTTCTTCTTTTGCGTCTTCTAGGCTCTCTTCCCATCCCATTTTAGAGAGTCCTCCAGAAGATAGCTTCGTGTATCGTAAAGATATTCATGTGCACCGGTCTTCACTCCTTGTCAGTAATCTATAAGGTATGGATGGGGTATATAAATAACTTGTGCAGATTTCTACTCTGATAGCTTAAGTATCGCCGAGGCCAGATCCCCGTCTGCATCCTTTATGGCATTTAGGGCAATCTCCCTGTCCACATTGGCCTGTTCCATCACGGTCTTGATGTCCTCTTCAGTGATCTCGACCTCTCGGGCCTTCTCACTGACCGTCCCAGACACCTGGAACATTTTTTGTCCCATCATGTCGACTTTGATGACTTCCGGGTTTGTTACGACAATATCCTTGTCGGCGCAACGGATTATCACCTCGATTGCCTCGATCTCATTTTGGTTGATGCCCATCTTGTGCATCATCTGCTGCATCTGCCGTGGGTTGATTTTGGGCATCATAGTCCAAGCCAGCTGTTTCCAAACGAGTGCAATAGCACTATCACTAGCATGACGATCAGTGATAGTATGATCACTCCGCCTGGTGAGAATTCGATTTTTGAGGTTGATGCTTCAAAGTATCTTGTGAGTCCTGCGGTTCCGCTTGGGATTGTCACTCTGTCTTGTGCCATATTTTTTTCCTCCTTGATGATGATGCCGGGGCGCAGTTAAGCTGCCTTTTGTGTGGACCCAAAGGAATGCGCTTTTTTGCGCGTTCCCGATGGTCGGCTGAAGCATTCAACTGACGCGGCGGTCGCTTGAGGTCTCCCTCAAGTTTCGCCTTGCACATGGTAGGGCTATCCGTTTAATCGTCTCCATCCCGCATCGTCGGCAGATTATCTTGCCCATGTTGCCTTGGGTGTCGCGTGCCTCATTCTCTTTTGCGGGTGGCCGTGTCGTTTCTGTGATGTTGCCATCCATTGCTGGATCCTTCCTTTCGGGAAGGTGCCAATTGCCTGCAGTGCCGCCGGATTTTGACCGGCAGGCTCTGGATGTGGGCAGACTTTCCTCGGTTGCGTACTACGCCCCGTTTGCTTCATCTGCTCCCCGGCATTGTGATTATCAGTCGTTGATATTTAAAGGTTTGGCGCAAAATCTTCTATTTCGCGCACTTCCAGGCCAGTGCGTGCCAGCAGTCCTTGTTCTGGAACAGCTGTGTCTCCTTCCATAGTTTGAACTTGCGTTTCGACGCGGCTTCTTTTGCGGCTTCAGGCTGTTTGCACAAAAGGCAAGCAGCTCCTCCTTTCTTGAGTATGAATTCGACTTGGTAGAAGAACTCCTCGAACCATTTGGCGTGTTCTTGTGGTGTCCGTAGTGGCACATATACCATGCTCATGCATAGGTCTACGGATGATTCTTCGAATTTGATGTCGAGCCATTCCGCGTCCATGCGCGCGAAAGACAGCTGTCGTATTACGCCTGCGATTTTGGCGTTCTTCTTGGCGGCCTCGACTGAACGGTTGTTGCTGTCAAGGACCCGAAAGTCGATTTTCCTATCGACAATATCTTCATCCCATTTGTCGAAGGGATCCGCAAGCGAAGGTATCTGCCATCTTGTGAACAGGAATTTCTCTTTGTTGAAATAGTGCGCGCTTCTTCCAGATACGATTAGCGCGCTCTCGACAGACAGTATCCCTGCGCCGCACATGACATCCACTGTGGATTTTTTCGCGTCAAATCCGCTAAACATCGCGAAGGCTGCCCCTGTCGTGCCTTTGTAGGGGTCGGATCCTGCGAATATCTTGTAGTCTCGCTTGGATAGGTCTTCTTTGCTTGTGTCCACGCAAAGATACATCTGTGTTGGTGTTAGCACCACCCGGACAAGCAGATCCGGGTCAGATAAGTTGACTTTGGCTCCTGTTTTGCCGACGATAAGATCACCGCACATCCTTTCGATTTCTTGGGTGGGATATGCGTCCCATTCGATCTTCTCTCCGCGTACACAGAATTTGAGTCCTTCCTTGAACATAGAGTAATCTGATGTGGAGCATAGCTCTTTGATGGCGTCTTCGATATCTTTTCCTTGTGGTGCGTTTCCGATACGCAAGAGCACGCTCTTTGGCGTCTTGGCTTTGTATGAGAATTCCGCGATTTTCTCGATTGGCGCTTCGAAGGCTAGGACGCAATCCTCTTTTTCGCACGATATCCCATTGGCCAGGAGCTCTTGCGCGCAGAAGTCTATCGCTCCTCTATTGGCTGTTATTATCGCTTTCATCTGTGTGTTCATCGGGGGTCTCTTCGTTGCTTTCTTCGGTTGGCTCTCTAGGTGTATCGGCAGGTTCGTTATCTTCTACAATCGGCGCTTTCGCTGGGATGGCAGTCTTGCCGTTCCCATTTGGGGTCTGTTCTGCCGCGACTTTTGCTGCTGCCACCACTTCATCGCCTTCTTCTAATTTCATAACGCGCACTCCTTGGGTGTTTCGCCCGATGGTTGATATTCCATCCAATGGAGTCCTAATCGCGATTCCATTTTTGCTGATGAGCATCACTTGGTCTTTGTCTTCGACGGCCATGACGGCCACGACATCTCCTGACTTGTCTGTGGTTTTCATGTTTATGACTCCTACACCACCTCTTTGGATCCGGCTATACTCCACAATGGGCGTTTTCTTTCCGACCCCTTTTCTGGATATCGTGAAAAGGCTTTTGGTGTCGTCTGCGATTTCAAGGCCGACTACGACATCTGTCTCTCGTAGTTTGACTCCTCGCACTCCGATTGCGGTGCGTCCCATTTCACGCACATTTGATTCATGGAATCTTACTGCAAGTCCACTGCGTGTCGCGACCAGGATATCCTTGTCGCCGTTAGTCAAAAGCGCGTTGACTAGTCGGTCTCCTTCGTCAAGGCCCATCGCGACTATTCCCCCTTTGCGAGGGTTTGAGAATTGGTCAAGTGAGGTTTTTTTGACTGTCCCTTGTGCCGTGCCCATGAAAACGAAGTGTTTATCGTCGAATTCGCGTACTGCCAGCACTGCGGTTATCCTCTCGTTTGCTGGCATCTCGACTAGGTTGACTATGGCTGTTCCGCGTGCGGTTCTTCCTGCGCTTGGTATCTGGTATACTTTTAGCCAGTGGACTTTTCCTGTGTCGGTGAATACGAGTAGCCATGAGTGGGTGTTTGCGACGAATATATGTTCTAGGAAGTCTTCATCTTTGGTATCTGCCGCGATGATTCCTTTTCCTCCTCTGCGTTGCTCCTTGTATGTGTCGATTGGCAGTCGTTTGACATATCCGCTGTGTGTGATTGTGACTACTACGTCTTCGGCGCGTATGAGGTCTTCTACGTCGATATCGACTTCCCCTTCCATTATGGTGGTCTTGCGTGAGTCGCCGAATTTTTCATTCAGGTACTCAAGTTCTTTTTTTATCTCGGTTAGGATGTTTGCCCTAGCGGACAACAAGGTCTTTAATTCCTCTATCCTCTGTGTTATCTGTTTTTGTTCATCTCGTATCTTCTCTTGCTCAAGCGCGGTGAGTCTTTGCAGCTTCATGTCTAGGATGGCTTGCGCTTGTTTTTCGGTGAGCTTGAGGTTCTGGCAGAGGTATCCAATCGCCTGTTCGGTCGTCTTTGCGGCCTTGATCATCCGGATGGCGCTGTCTATCTCATTTAGCGCGATGATCAGTCCGTCGAGGATATGAAGCCTGTCCTGGGCTTTGGTCAGGTCGAATTGTGTCCTCCTCGTGACCATCTCGACCCTGTGTTCCACATAGTGATCGATGAGGTTGACTAATGTGAGTATCCGGGGCTGGTTGTCGACTAGCGCAAGGTTGATGATCCCAAAAGTTATCTGTAGCCTTGAATGCTTGAATAGCTGGTTTAGCACGACATCAGTATTTGCTCCGCTTTTGAGTTCAAATACGATCCTCATTCCATCTCTGTCGCTCTCATCCCGGATGTCTGTGATTCCAACAATCACTTTGTCTCGCACAAGCGCCGCGATATCTTCGATTAGCTGTGTCTTGTTGACTTGATAGGGGATCTCATCGACAATCAGGTCATTGCGGCCGCCTCTTGCATCTTCCACATGCGTCTTTGCTCGTAGCACGAGTTTCCCTTTTCCGGTCTCATATGCTTCTCGTATGCCTGCCCTGCCGCATATTATGCCTCCTGTCGGGAAGTCTGGCGCGCTGATATCTTGCATCAATTCTTCTGTTGTGCATTCTGGGAAGTCTATCCTCTTCACGATAGCATGGCACACTTCTGTCATGTTGTGTGGCGGCATATTTGTCGCCATTCCTACCGCTATTCCGCTTGATCCATTGAGGAGGAGGTTTGGTATTTTTGAGGGCATGACGCTTGGCTCTTTTGTGCTTCCGTCGAAGTTTGGCACGAATGGAACAGTCTCTTTTTCTATGTCTTCTACCATCTCTTCGGCAAGTTTGTGCATTTTCGCTTCTGTGTAACGCATGGCTGCGGCCGGATCGCCGTCGATGCTTCCGAAGTTTCCTTGGCCGCTGACAAGGGGGTATCGTAATGAGAAGTTCTGCGCCAACCGCACCAATGTGTCGTAGATTGCGGAGTCGCCGTGAGGATGGTAGCTGGCCATGCAGTTACCTACTACGTTCGCGGATTTACGGAATGGTTTGTTGTGCACAAGCCCGGTCTCGTGCATGGTATAGATGACTCTTCGATGCACTGGTTTGAGTCCGTCACGCACGTCAGGGAGCGCTCGTCCGACGATCACGCTCATGGAGTAGGAGAGATAGCTTGTTTTCATCTCTTCTTCGATGAATCTTGGGATGATCTCCCTTGCGTTGTTCTCCGTCGGTGGTGTTTCCATTTTGTCGTCGAGAATGCTAAGATGAGGTTGCTTTATAAGTGTTTCGTACTAGTTTTATCGTCTATAAATCAGCTTATCTGGCGCATCAGATGTTCGTTCACTGGAAAACTGCTTCCGCAGTATACGCAGCGTTTGGTCAGGCCTCCAAGCGTGGCTTTGGAGGTATGGTATTGTTGGTCATGTCCGCATTTTGGGCATTTCAATAAGAAGTGTCGAAAGTTCATTGTGGCGGATTCTCTTCTGTTGGTTTGTTCTCTTCTGTCTTTTCCACTGCAGGGCCGTGGAGCAGCTCTTCCGCCCGTTTGGCGATCATCTCTGTTATCTCCTTTGGCACATTCTCGCCAAATAGGGCTGGTGCTTCCTCTATTTTTTCAGGGATTATCCCTTCCTCGGAGGGTGTTGCCTGCGTGGTCTTTTCTTGTTTTTTCTTTGCTCGTTTCTTTCTTTCATAGACTTGCATCCCGTCAAGTATCTCCGGTTCTCCTTCTTCAGGTTTGGTGGAGGCATCCACTATTTCCATCCCTTCGAATTTGTCTTTGGCGATTTTGGTCCTGCTGCTCCCTGTGGGTGTCACATTGTACTCTTCCGCTTCGTTTGTGATCTCAAGTCCGATGTTCTTTCCGGCGTCATTTACAAGCTCTATGACTGGCAGCTGCTCGATGTGCTCTTCTATCTTTTGTATCTCTTTAAGAGTGCTGGCTTTTGTCTCTTCTTCGCTTTGTTTTGAGTTTGCGAGTTTGAGTGCGAGGTTTTCTTTCCGTGATGTCGTCTCCTTTTCTTTTTCGGCGACTATGGATTCCATCTCGGTGACTGTCCGGAACTTATCACGCAGCCGTTCTGGCGGCACATCGAAGTATTCGAAGAATTTCTCTGCTAGGCGGATCTCTTTTGTTCTGCCTTTCTTCTTCCGGGTGATATATCCCATCTTTTCAAGTTCGACAAGGTGGTCGTACGCCTTGTTGGTCCTGATCTTGATGACATCGCTTTGCATCATGGGCGCTTTGTAGGCGATGACAGCGAGGGTCTCCATCACTGATTTTGTGAGTTCTGTTTGCGTGACCAGTTTTGAGATGACTTGCGCATACCTATCGCGCACCGCCAGCTTCCAGAATTCTCCGTCATTTTGCAGGGCAAGCGATCTGTCGGATTGTTCATAATCGAACTGAAGCTCAAGCAACGCCCCTTTGATCGCTTCGATGTCTCTTGTGCCTACTAGTTTGCCGATCTCCCCGATCTCCATCTTCTTGCCCACGGCAAAAAGCACCGATTCGATTTTCTTTTTGAGTTCAGGATCCAAGGCGTATCACCTGTGATGGACCAACTCTTCGACTATTTTAGCCTTGCTGTCAAAAGTCTAGTCTGTCGAGGCATATTTCCCGTCTTCTTCCCTGATCAGATGCGCTTCGATCATCCGATCCAGGAATGGTTTTAGGTCTTTTTCTTTGATCCCAAGCACGCCTGCAAGGTCAGTGAGGGCCATCGCCTGGTGGCTCACATGGTGCACCACGAAGTTCCGGAGCAATGCCACTGCGTTTTTGTCCAGGATTTCTAGTTGGGCCCGCAGGTTTTTGATTAGCATGTCTATATCATGCAGATGTCCCTGCAGGTCTACGAATGCTCCAGTCATGTCTGGGGAGTCTATCATCAATGTGTCTGGTGAGATTATCTCTATCGAGCTTGGCAGGCTTGTTATACAGAAGTTCATTATTTCGCTGATGTTCGCAAATTCGATCTCAAGCTCGCTAAATGTGCTGAAATAGTCTCCATTTGGCTGGGCTTGTGCGAATTTCTCTTTTTTTATCTTGATTTTGTCATCGCGCAGTTTCTGGACGTATTTCTTCAGGGTGTCTTCTATGTGTTCTTTGGGCTTTCCAAGCATCTCAATGATTGCGCGTACGAGTATTGCCATGGTTTCTTGGTTTTGTGGTTTTATTATAAAACTGATGGAAAATTAGATAATTCATTGCGCAGTGGTGAATAAGATTTAAAAAAGCCGAATCTGATAATTTACTCCAATATGGGGGTGAATATGTGGCATTGCTAGGTCTATTCAAGAAACAGAAGGTCGCTAGTGACTTACCTCCGCCTCCCCCTCCGCCCATCAAATTCGAGGAGGCTGGAGCTGAGCTTAAGACGGAAATTCCCGAATACGTCACTCCTGCGCAAGAAAGTCTGATTTTATATGACGAACCGATGCAGTTCTCGCAGGATATAGAGATTCCTCTTATCAATATGGCCAAATCCGATTCGACTGCGCGCAAGGTCCAGGATTTGTCCATGCCACAATTGCCCAATCCAGCTCCGATGCCACTGAGGCGTCCGGAATTGAAGCAGGACAAGACCCTTATCCATGAGGAGATGGACAAGCGTGATATCCCAACAAAGCCTGTCTTTGTGAGCGCTCATGATTATTCTGTGATCCAAAATGGGGTTCAGTCGATTCGACAGACCTTGGCGGAATCAGAGTCTACGATCATCAGGTTAGGTGAGTTAAAGACCAATCAGGATAGGATCTTTGGCGATTGGAAGACCCAGCTTGCGGATATGGAGAAGAAATTGTCATATATCGATTCGATAATATTTTCAGGAGAGTGAGCATGATGGATAAAGCTATGCCGGTGTTTGTCAAGATTGAGGATTGCACGGAGATTGTGCAGGTGCTCAACGTCTTGAAGGATAAGATAAGGCGTGCCCATGTGCTTCTTGATAGGATCCATGATCTCAAGAACCAAGAGGATGCTGCGCTATCTAATTGGAAGAAGGATCTAGAATCTGTCGAAGAGCGTGTGCGTGTCATAGATCACAAGCTTTTTGAGGTATAAGGATGGCGCAGGACAATCCTATGTATGCCGGGATCCCTAATCCTAATCTGATTAGGCGGGAGCTTCTTCTTGGCACAAAGGATATCATAGGGTCGATGAAATCTTTCGAGCAGCTCCTTATCTTGAGGGAGCAAAAGCAGGCTGTTTTCATGGACTTAAAACGCACGACTGAGGAGATCATAGTCCTCAACCGCCGTCTCAAGAATGCCATCCCAAAGGCTCCTATAAAGATGGTTCCAGTCAAGGAAGAGAAGCGGCCAGAGCCATTGCCTTCTCCATTGACCAAAGCGGAGCGTAGTATGGAGCGCGTAGAGCGTCCGGCAATAAAACCAGTCCACAACATAGACATCTTAGAGCAAGAGTTGGCCAAGATCGAAGCCGAATTGAAGGGGCTCGAGTGACCCTATCCCTATTGCTCAAATTTGGCTGTATTTGTGATCATTTCCATCTGAGACATCGCATAGCTCCCAAAATAATGTATCAATTCTTGAAGAATACCTTGCATCTGCGTTCTGGAAGTTCTTGATTTCTCAAATCCTATGTGATAATAAATCCTTTTACAATCTTGTGTGGTTGCATATCCCCCATGGTAGGCTAGGGGGATGCTTCGGAAGAAGATAGCCATTACCTCGTATGTTGGTAGTAGTATCTTGTCTGCTTCGACAATTGGCCTGTCCGTGATCATATTATCAGGGAGTTTGCATTCGATATTGAGGTACACATGGTTATATCTTCTTTCTTCTTCTTTGTAGTTTTGTTCCACGCCTATCTGGATGTCAAATGCGCAGGGACTTTTCTTATATCTTATGGTCTCATTGTCCAATGGTTTAATCCATGTGAATCCCCGTTCTGCTAGATTACTTGTTAAATCTCTGATGATATCTTCAATCCTCGGGTATTTTCTTGCGGCCATAAATAGTGGAAAATCCCAAGTCATTTATCAACTTTCGCTTCATCATTCCCACCTCATCGTAGATAACTCTCTGGGAATGAGAATAGGATTATTCATCCATGTGCCGCTTTACCCTTTCCAGGAATTCTGTGATGACTTCTCTGCCGTCCTTTCCGCAATATTTTGCCATCTGTTTGGCCATCTCCATGGTGGCTGCTATTAGCATGTTTTCTGGCGTTCCGCAGTCATACCAATACCCTTCGACTGCCACTGTTTTGAGCCTATGTTGTGCGAGGTATCCTTTGAGAAGATCTGTTATCTCATACTGTCCGCGTTCGCTTTTTTGCAGTAGGTTAATCCGATCGAACACGTTCTCATGGTGCTCGCTTCCAAGGATGTATGCGCCGACCACCACTTCCTTTGTTTGGAATGGATGTAGAAGCATTGGCTCATCATTTACAACATACGCTTGAGGTTTTTCCACTAGATCTTCCAGCTGTCCATCCTCTCCTCGTTGTATCATCCCGAATTTTGCTTTATACCCTCCAGATGAGGTTTTCTCAAACAGGTTCTCGTCTGTTTTCTTGCGTTTTACAAAGGCCACTGCGCCTCCGCGGAACTCTTCCATAGGTTTTTTGAGGAAGTTTTCATCTTCAAAGATATTATCACCTAGAACTACGCATATGTCATCCACAAATTGCACATTGCCTGTCCTATCTCTGGTTGTGCAATGCTCTCTTGCGCATTTTATCGCGTCTGCTATCCCTGCTGTGGGGTTCTCCTGTCTTGCATAATGTATCCGAGTTTCACCTATCCTTTCCCGTGCTTCTGCGCTCTCAAGGACATTTCCAAAATACTGCAGTTGGTGTGGCGAAGATACAATGATGATATCTTTTATCCCTGCGTTGGCCAGGTACTGTATCGGTTTTTGTATCATAGCCTGGTCATATACTTGTAGTAGGTGTTTATTGGTGCCTCTGGTGACTGGATAGAAGCGTGTAGCAAGCCCTCCAGCTGTGATTATTCCCCTCATGATGAATAGGGAGTGGGTTTCACATTAAAAATGTAGGACATTTTGGATCAAGACTCGGTAGGGAGCAGGATTTGCATGATGACTGTGGTCATTAGCGTACAAATCCTATAAGAATTTGTTGCGAACCCAAGAGTTCGAATTTCAATCTGCAGGGAGCAGGATTCGAACCTGCGAACGCACTAAGCGAACAGCTCTTGAGGCTGTCCCGTTTGACCACTCCGGAATCCCTGCGTCAAAATCAAGAAAAGAGAGGCATTTATTAATCCTACGGACTATCGCCGATACTATTATAAGCCCCTTTTATAGCGCATTTCGACATGGCAATCGAGGTTCGCGCGGTAGGCGGTTTTGGTGAAGTCGGAAAGAACATGCTTGCCGTCCGTGTGGACAATGAGGTGGTCATCATCGATCAAGGTCTGCATCTTCCAAACTATATCTCTGTCACGCAAGGCGAGGATGTCCTCAAGCTTTCGCCGCAACAGCTCATAAACGCGCAGGCTATTCCCGACGACACAATGATCGCCGATTGGCGTCATATGGTGAGGGCGATTGTGCCAAGCCATGCGCATCTTGACCATATCGGCGCGATACCTTATCTCGCCTCAAAATATGATTGTCCAGTCATCGCATCGCCCTTTACTATGACTGTCCTCAAAACAATTCTTGAAGATGAGCGTATCCGTATCTCAAACAGGCTTGTTTTCTGCCCGTTGAACGGCACAGTCAAGCTCACAAATGATATCTCTGTGCAATTGGTGGAGATAACCCATTCAACCCCGCAGTCTACGGTGGTTGTCATCCACACAAAATATGGGGCCGTGGTATATTCCAACGATTTCAAATTGGACAACAACCCCATTATAGGCAAACGGCCAAATTATCAGCTTCTAGAGAAGATAGGTAAGGATGGCGTAGCGTTATTATTATGTGAGTGTCTTTACGCGCAGGCTGAAGGCAAGACTCCAAGTGAGGCTGTCGCAAAACAGATGCTTGAGGATGTCATGGTCCACGTCAACAGTAAGGGTAAGGGTATGGTGGTCACGACTTTTTCATCCCACATTGCGAGGCTAAAATCTATCATCGAATTCTCACGGCGTATCAATCGCAAGCCTGTCTTTTTAGGCCGTTCATTGGCCAAATACAGCGGTGCCGCGCAGGAATGTGGCATCTATGATTTCTCGAAGGTGGAGATCCTCAAGTATCCGCGGCAGATCCAGGCTAGGCTCTCTGATATCGCAAGGAAGAGAGAGAAGTATGTAGTGGTGGCTACGGGTCATCAGGGCGAGCCAAATTCAGTGCTCCACAAGATCAGCCATGGCAAGCTCAAATACCGCTTTAATACTGAGGATCATGTCGTCTTCAGTTGCAAGATCATCCCAAGCCAGATCAATGAGCGTAACCGTTCCGAGCTGGAGCATGATCTTCACGAATCTGGCGTGCGCATTTTCAAGGATATCCATGTTTCCGGACACGCGCAGAGAGAAGATCTCCGTGACTTTATCAAGCTCCTAAAGCCCCAGCACGTCTGTCCAAGCCACGGCGAGCCAAAGATGATGGAGGCATTTAGCATCTTAGGCCACGATCTAGGCTACGAATTGGATGAGAATCTCCATCCAATCAAGAATGGTGAGTCTTTGCGCCTAAATTGATCCTATTGCCTATCCCACTATAGAAGTTTTTATATATCCTCAGGGAAACCCTTCGTCTATGAAGCTCACACTAGCCGACCCGGGTTATATGAAGGACAGCATCTCGGTGATCTCTGAACTTGTGAACGAGGCTCGTTTCAAGATCACAAAAAATGGTATTGAGCTTGTCGCCATGGATCCAGCCAATGTGGCGATGGTCATTTTCAAGCTTCTAGGGTCTTGCTTCACTGAGTATGAGCTGGAGAAGGATACCGAGCTCTCTATTGATCTCAACAATCTGAAGGCCATCTTAAGGAGGGCAAAGCCAAGCGATGCTCTCTCGCTAAGTCTTACTGATGATAACATGCTTCATATCACTCTAAAAGGGGGTTCCACTAGGGATTTCTCGCTTCCCATAATCGAGATGGACCAGCGCGAACAGCGTGTCCCTGACTTGGATTTCCCAGTCAAGATCCAGACCGTATGCTCTAACCTAGTAGATGCGATAGAAGATGTAGGTATCGTGGCGGAGTCTGTCGCTTTCGTTGCCCATCCTGATAAGTTTGTCGTGAAGGCGCAAGGCGACCTTTCGAAGGCGAATATCGAGATTCCAGTCTCTAAAGAGACGCAGATCCAAGTCAAGGGCGATAACATCCGCGCGAAGTATTCCATCGAATATCTAAAAAAGATGATGGCCGGCGCAAAACTCTCACCTAATGTCGAGATCAGTTTTAATCAGGACTATCCGCTAAGGCTTGACTACAAAGTAGTCGACCGTGTCCTCTTGGCTTTCATCTTGGCTCCCAGGGTGGAGAACGATTAGATGGCGCATTATTCTATTGCAGATATTATCGCCTACGAAGCCGAGGGCATATTCTCTAAGGTGGTTCTCAAGGATAAGGCATTGAATGTTTCCCTCTTTTGTATGGCCGCTGGCACAGATATCGGCGTACACACCAGCACTAAGGAAGGGACTGTCTTTATTATCGAAGGTGAAGGGACTTTCACTTTAGGTGACGAACCAATCGCTATGAATCCTGGTGTGTTGATCCACATGAAAGCCGACCAGCCTCACAGCATCCTTGTGATCAAGGACACGAGTTTCTTATTGACTCTAATAAATTAATCGCGTGTCTTCGGGTGTGGGACAGAATTGATTTATCCTAACCAGTAAAGGTTGTGCCACAGGGAC
>CAYHWL010000020.1:0-17032 GCA_964359785.1 uncultured Methanosarcinales archaeon
ACAGACTCTAGATTAATTATCGACGAACAGTATCAAAACACTGAATGATTACGTAATCCTAGTAGGTTTAAATATTATTTTGCCGGCTTCCATTTTGGTTATGGTCTTGGTTGCCCTGTCAAGTTGTTTTGTTAGGATGCGCGCATCTCTATTCCACGCGTTTAAGGTCTTGAACCTGAATGGAAGTTGTCCCGGCTTTACCCAATCCTTGATGTAGAATCTGGAGGAGTGATTCGGGTCGTATGAACGTGCGCAGTCATTCCCTATTGCATTCTTGATATCATCTAGCCTGTTTTTGATGCGGCTCTGTTGCCTTTGTTTGCCTTGGAGTTGTTGGCGGGTTGCGTCCCTGTGGTCTTTTATATCGACTGTTGCGTGGCATAATTGCGTTTTGCTGAATTCCAAACCGTCTTTCTTCCTTGGTGCTAGTCTGATTCGTGCTTCTTTGACATCAGGTGCCCTAGCCATCCGGGTGCATAGGGAGGCCCATTTGCCGAACATCTCATGTAGTAGGGCATAATCCCCTTTCTCTGGCACTAACTTCAATTTTAAGGCTTTCATCTTTCATAGAGCTCCTTGAAACAGTTATCAACGATTCTCGCTTCATAAGAAGTTGGTTCAGGTATATATTCATTCCGAACAATTCTTTTTATTTCCTCAATCACTTTCAGTAGGGGCGTCTTGTCGCTAAGGTCCAATTTTACCATCTCGTTAGAAAGAGCGAATTTGATATATCCCGAATTTGAGGCGTAACCTATTGCGTGTTCGATAAGCCATGCTTCGAATAGCATCTGCATCTTCATGGTCCTATAGATTTTATCTGGTTTCTTAGTGTACTTATACTGTACTGGGATGGCTATTTTTTCTTCTTCATTATACATAAGGCAATCGACGTTTGTCGCGAATTCTTCATATTCTAGATGGACCAGATACTTACGCTTGAACCCGGGTGAGGATGTTCTGACGAACTGTGTTTTATATGTGTTTTTCTTGAATACTTTCTCTTTGTCTAATCCCTTCTTTTGCTTAGCGCTTTTGGTCTGGGGTAGTTTGAGTACTCTTGTGATATACAGGATTCTTGGGCAGTATACGTAATTCATGATGTCAGAGGCCGTGATTTTGTCTCTCATGTGCTGAAAATGAAGAATTCCTTGTTGCGGATCCTTTCATCCTCCAGATGTCCAATGATAGTTTTCTCGCCGTAACATTGTTTGCATTGGGGTATAACAAATATCGCGTCAGTCTCTCCGATTTCCAGGTCATTTATCTCGAGAAGCAGCATCTCCATCTTGTTCTTAGACAGATCGCCAAGAAATGAGCTTTTCTGCACTCGTGTCATCCCATAATTCTTGCATTTCGATACGATTTTGTTCCGTGTCTTATTTTCACTGATATCATAGATGATCCAATAGATCATTTAATACCCCAATCTCATTATCTCGAAATCCTCATGCTGGCCGGTGAGGTATCGGCTGATTTCTCGGCATTGCTCGATCATAATTGATTTGAGTGTCAATCGTTTGCCTAGGAATTCATGGGTGTCTTCGAATGTCGCGAGCACTTCTTGGAGTATTTCATTCTTGCCAATCTTTGTTAGTGTCACGCTTTCCCCGATCTTGTCAAGCATTTCATCATTCAATTTGTGCTGGACATGCATTGTGACGATTTTCTTATCAACGATAGGCCTGAATATCTCGATTAAGTCTAGTGTCAGGCTAGGCTTTCCATAACGGTCAGTATGTATGAATCCAAGATACGGATCAAGGCCGGCTAATATACAGCTGCGTTCAACCTGATTATAGAATATCCCATACCCATAATTCAAAGCAATATTGAATATGTCCCTCGACTTTGGATTCCTATTGCCGAATGATTGGACTTTATTCAATGCAAGGAAATAGATTGACGCGCAATACCCCTCATAGCCTATCAGTTCATCCCGAAAATCGTCAAGGTTGGGGGGGCTCTTCTGTTCAAGGAGCTTTTCAATCTCAAGCAGTTTCGTTATCTCTTCATTTAGTAGATTGTTCCGGGTCTTGTTGAGTTGTGCTAGCATTGCTGCTTGATTGGTTATCTTTCCACAGATTATTTTCACTGCTATTTGTACTCCCTTTGGGCTGATACAAGCTCTGGCCTGTTCTCTTCGAGTCAATGTTGTCCCTCCTAGGGTGCAGGGATATATTCTCGCGTATGGCCTCCCCGCAAAATCCGTGAATACAATATCGATATTCTTAGAGGTAGCAAGTTGAATGGCCCCTTCGGTGATTGCGCACGGGCTACAGATGATGATTTGGTTGATATTATCGCTGGCGAATTCTTCCTTCTTGGCATCTGAAGAGATTACGATGCGATTCTCGCATTTTGAGAGTTTAGCGCCATACTCATTGACAATGATTTGCATCTACGCGTAACTCAAGGGTCGTTTATAAAATTGAGTTATATCCAGGCCGACCGATTCCAAAAACATTATACACCCGTTTGCTTCAGTGTGTTGATGGTTACTAAGAAGGTAAAACAGTCTGGATTGCTATACTCATTCTCTTTGTCTTGTTCTCAGTAAGATATTTCAACCCTCAAGGTATGAAGGTTCCTTCGGCCAGTAAGGCTAAGATCCCTGCATTGGTCCAATCTTTGGATAGTTCAAATCCACAGGAAAGTGACGATGCTGTCAAGAAGATGGTTACCTCAGGCAAAGAGGCTGTTCCTATCCTAATCCATATATTAACAGTCAGATCCGGCGTTGCGGCAGTTCTAAGCGTCATAGGCAATGGCTCAACTTCTCAACTTGTAGCCGCTCTAAGCGACCCGAACAGAGCCACTCGGCTTGGCGCGACATCCATGATTGTCAAACTTGGTTTGGACAATCAGACATCAATGGCAGTTGTTTCTAACCTGTCTATTCCGCTCATTAACCTGTCCCCGCATATTTCTTAGGCATCCAATAGGGCGCTGCATTCAAGCAATTCTTATATAATCCATCCTCTCCCCCTGTGTTATGGGTGAACTTGCCAAGTATCCAGTTTTAATTGAGGAAGCTCTTAACAGAAAGGAACTCATAGTCCTCTCTTGTCATTGCGAGGTCTGGTATTCTGGAAGAGCAGAAGCCTATCTTCCAAATGGCGACCGTCTTATCCTCTTCAAGGAGGATGGCACTCTTCTGATCCACCAACCGACAGGCAACAGTCCAGTCAATTACATGAAGCCTGGCACTAGGCACACGTTGACCTATAACGGCGTTGAGCTGTTTCTCAACAGTCGTAATCTAGCGATCAAAGAGTTTCTGGATGTGAAGATCCAGCATGTCAATTTTTTCAATTCATTTAGGCATGAAGATGCGCATACTATCCAGATTGCAGGCACAGAAAGGGATATGTCTGACATGATCTACGATAACCCCAAACTCATCGAAGAAGGCTTCAAACCCTTGAGCAGAGAAGAGCATACTAGATATGGTTTCATAGACGTTTTCGGCCAGGACAAAGACAATAATCTGACCATAATAGAATGCAAGAGATACGTCGGAGACTTAAAAGCGGTCACCCAGTTGAGAAGATACGTCGAGCGGATAAAGGAAGCCAAAGGCATTCCAAACGTCCGAGGTATCCTCGCTTGTCCAAAGATCAGCCCAAATGCGTTAAAGATGCTCCAGGATTGGGGTTTTGAGTATAGATCAGTCGAGCCGCCAAAGTATCTGGAGCGTCACAATAAGGACCAACGCACCTTGTCATTCTTTGATGGATAGGAATTGTGATGGTGTGATTATCAAGATCCAATGATAAACTCTTAGTTGGAGCAAGTGTGCGTCTCCCGTGATTATATATTCAGCCAAGGAGCTCTTTGCGCATTCTAGCACAATATCATCGTCAGGGTCTAATGCTATTTTAGGACATGGCCCCGCTATTAGCACGATACTACTGAAATCGCGTATCAAATCCAGGATTGTGCACGTATCTTCTTCTGATAGCCTCAGCTTTGGGCGTCGCAATACCTCTCCAAGCTCAATTAGCAGCTGTTCACAGGTTATCATCTTAATATCTTGCGAGCTAGCACGCCTCATGATTTCGGCAGGGATTCCTCCAAATACCATCCCAGACACAATCACATTCGTGTCAATGACCGCTTTTTTCGAACCCATTTTATAGCCTCGTCAACATCTTTTTGGGTAAGTCCATTCTCTTTTGCTTGTGCTTGGATTTTTTTCATCAATTGCAGAAATTGACGGGTTCTATCCTCTATTTTCACTTTCTTGAATAACACACCGTCTTCAACCGCGACCGGCACGAATCTGTCTCCTGCCTTGAATCCTTCCTCTATCCTGATCTCTTCAGGCACAACAAGTTGTCCTTTTCCGCTCATTTTGACTAGCGCTTCCATTGTTCAACTGTTCAACTGTTGAACTATATAATCCTTCGCTTAGACCTCCCACTTCACGTTCCACTCTTTTAGTCTCTTGCAAGTCTCCAAAGGAAGATGCTGGAACCCAAATCCGGTCTGATTCGATACTATCATCTTGCTGTCAAAATCCACCAATAGATACCCGCATTCGCTCTCTCTAGAGCCCAACCGGATTTTCTCGATGCGCCCAAGCGCATCGATGCAGTCTTGTATTCCCATCCGCAAAGTTCCGATTCTTCCATTGCGGTGGACTATCACGTCTATCTTGCTCATAACCTAAAGAACAATTCCTTTATAGAAATGTGTTTGCTAAGAAATTCCAGATTTCTTCCAGTCTGCGCAAAATCTTTCCGATTCCACAAGAGATATTTCCCAAAAAAGCCATATTTTCCGTCATTCTTCTAATATCTTCATCACTTTTTCCTTGGATGTCTTGCCCACCAATATCGAGACCCGTCTTCCCAAGAACCGCTTGAAATATTTGATTATCTCGACGTTGGCCTCATTATCAGATGGCACTGCATGGACGTCCATTTTCACCACTCCATCCGGAAGTATTTCAACTAATTTTGTAGATGGAGCTTTGGTCCGCACGCGTAGTATGAAGCTCTCCCGTGCATAGAACCAATTCTTATCTATCACTTGTATTCTCTCCATGTGTGCTTGCATGCGACGCATTTCAAAAAGCGCGTCTCAGGTTCGTCTCCTGCTCGTGTCTGCTTCGTCCACCAATATGCTTCAGGATGTGAGCATTCAGGGCATTCTGCTTTGCACATTGGCAGCTTCTTCTCATCCGCCCCTTCTTCGACCACGCTATTATGGGTCTCTTTGTGCTTTACTACCTCTTTCACTACCGCCGCAGTCCCTTTCTCAGAGTATCCACAGCTGCACGCGACGACTTTCTCGTTTTTCACGATCTTTGGCATCAATAATGATCCGCATTTTGGACAAAACATTTTCTTCACCTCAAGAATGGGGTATACTGCAGTATCCCCACAAGATCAAGTATTTTCAGGAATCCGATTTTCACCCATCCAAGCAAAGGTATCCTAAGCACGGCCTTTCCTATTAGTCTGTTGCCATTGATGCTCTCTTCAAATGGCAGCGATCCGCAATTATTGTCTCCTTTGGTGTGTAGGCTTCCATCTGTCTTTATCTCAATCACTCTGTGGATGATGGGCTGGCCGTCGGGGGAGAAGAACACGACGACTTCACCGATTTGGGGTTCGCCATCCCCAAAGAGAATCATCAGATCCCCTGTGTTGAATCCATTATTGAACCAGTATTCTTCGAAACCCTCTTTTGTCACATGGTATTGTTTGTATAGTTCAGATGGCGGCAACCGTGGTGCGCCGTTGCACTCTCCAGTCTCCCACCAATTCACAAAACCCAATCCTCGATGTTCCATCGATCCAGATACCACCGCCACGATTGGGTGTGTGGTCCCAAAGACAAACCCTATCCCCGGGTAGACGATAAACTTGATTAGCACAAATGCGATGACGATATTTGCTAGCCAGCTCGCAAGACTGTCCTCTTCCCATATGAAATGCCAGAATTTCCCAAATCCCTCTTTCCACGTCATCTGCCTCCCTGCCTCGGCGAATACTTATAAACCTTATGCCACTAGTGTTTATCCATGAAGAACAAGCCGTCAGAGGGGCAGTCTGTCACGCAGAAGCATCCAAGTTATTTTGAGGGGGTTTTGCAGTTGCGCAATCCAAATCAAGAGGTCCTCAACTACATTAATGCGCAGTTCAAGAAGGAACCCGAGGTGCGCATCGCCAAGGAGATCCGTCAGCCTAATGGAGTTGACTTGTGGCTCTCATCCAATAAATTCTTGATGAAATTAGGCCGAGGATTGAATGAGACCTTCCAAGGGGAATTGAAGGTCACCAGCAGGCTTTTCTCGACAAATAGGCTCACATCAAAGAATGTATACCGCATGTGCGTCTTCTTTCGCGTCGCCTCATTTCGGAGGAATGATATCGTGAAGATAAAGGGTGTCGATATGAAGGTCTTGGCATTAGGCAAGAGGATCCGTCTCCAAGAGGTCCAATCTGGCAAGAAGCATGAGGTGCCTTTCGAGCTTGTGGAGAGATCCGTCAATCAAGAGTAGGTGGCGCGTTCTTTTTGATATGAATGGACTATCTCTTCTATTAAGAGTCCGCGTCTTTTTGCGGTCTCAAACTGTGATCTGTTTATCAATACAAGATCATGGTAATCCCTTATCTTGATCTCGGATATATCGACGATTGATATCCCCAGTTCATCCCGCAGATTCTTTTCGACTTTGTGATTGGTGGCGATGATGACGCCGATCTTTCGCAGGTCATCCACCGCGTCTTGGCTCATCTCTTGAGGCCTTTGTACGAACAATATCTCGCCCATCCGGATAGGTCGTATCCCATTTATCCTTAAGTATTCCTTGCTTCCTAGATTCTCCATTTTTCGGCAGATGATCATATTTGAGATATTTAGAAGATCCCTCTCAAGTGCCCGCTGTTTCTCTACGGCGGTTCTCCCTATGGTGCCCATCATGCTTGCCTTGTCTCGCAGGCTCTCAAGCTCGCGGTTCTTGAGCATGAGCTTGTCTTCGCGTCTGATCTTTGGCCGGTTTTTCAGATCCATGCGCAGTTTCTCGATCTCTTTTGATGCGTCTGCTTTCCAGATGAGCAGCCCTTCGATAGTCTTTTTCAGTTTGGCGTTGTCCTTTCGTAAGGAGTTCATCTCCAGGAAAATTGTTGGTGTCTTTGGCAGTGGAGTTGCACGCTCGGGGATCTGTCGCACTTCCTCAATCCGGTTGATATCCGAGACGGCGTTTTGTATGCTAAGGCCGCTTGAGAGCACAGCGTTTGCTAGCGTCTCAAAATCTTCTTCTTCGTCCACTGCGGTCTTCTGTATCTTCTGGAGCAATTTTTGCATCTGGAAGTATGCGTATCTGCCGCTTGCGGCCGCGTCGAATTCATGTTGATTGAGCCCAGACAGCCCGTCTGCGAGTTCTGCTTTCCTCTGCTTTGGCATGTCCTCTTTTGGGCAGATCACCCGGCATCCGAATTTTCTGGAAATCGTCTCGACAAGGCCAGGGGTTTTTTGTTTGTCACAGCCTATCGCGTGTACTTTGCCATAAGAATGTAGTATGCGGACAAGTTCGTTGATTCCTATCCCCCTTTTGCTGCATATATGGAGCTCTTTTCCATGCAGGTCAAAGACGGCCCATGCTGTGGTTGTTCCCGGGTCGACTCCGACTATCAGTCCTTGCATGGCCCTTGTTCCCGCTATATCTTTAAAAAGATATGTCGGTTTGTTTTGGGGATGAAGCTCTTAACTATCTTGTTGTTGTTCCTTCTGCCTGTGGCATCAGCTATGGATTCGCCTGCAAATTTAAGCGTATACACGTCCCTCCAAGAGAATGCGCAATACCAGGCAGGCATAGGCGATTTTGCTTCCTCGATGGAGTATATCAGGCAGTCCCACTCATTGGTGGCTTCCGATCCCCTTCTGAAACGATATCTTGATTATATCGCTGATGTCAGGCAGGAGATTGCGGCCGAGTCGTCTGATTGCAATTGTGTAGTCCCCAAGAATCTCTCCTTGCGGGATCTTGATAGGTATATCTCGTTTAAGGCCAGTCTGCAGGATATGTCTGATGCGTCGCATAAAGTGTTGGATTCCAAGGAATTGCGGCTGTTCTCCTCATCAGTTTTCAACAAGAGGGCTTATCCAAGTTCTGCGGATGAGGTGGCGTCTTATGATAGGATTGCGCGTTCCTCCTCGCAGGTGGCGCGTTCATCATATGAGGTCTACAAGAAAAGTTCCAATTGCGATAAGATGGAGGCATATAAGGCGGTATTGTTGGCGTATCGCAACATCTCTATCGCTGCGATCAATGTCACTGATGCGCTGATTTTGGAGTCGCCTCTCATATCCGATGCCCAAGTGAAGTATCTTACCCTTCCCCTAAAAGAGCAGGAGAAAGAGATCATGCCTCTTGACACTGCCATTGAAGCGTTCACCTGTGGTGTGGATGTTGGCGACAGATCATTCCAGGTCACGGATAAGATTCGTGCTGCCGCGGATGCGTCTGTTTTCGCTTCATTATTTCTTGATGTGCGCAATAAGGGTTCCCTGCTCAAGTCTTTGGCAGGGCAGGTGGGCGCGGCCGCAAAGGATTCTCGTGTCAAATTGGCGGTCTTAATCGATCCTTTTCAGGATGAGCAGGTGGGGGAGTTATCCCGTCAGATGGTCTATTCGTTGGATGTCTATTCACGTTGTGAGGATTCGATGGAGCATAATGATCTTGCTTCTTTGAGAATCAATCATGCCCAGCTTGTGGCGATGATATCTAACCTTGAGTCCTTGTTAGGGGAGGTGAAAAGATGAGATTGGCAATCCTTCTTTGTCTGTTATTCTTGGTGGGATGCACCCTGCCCTCCACATTGGAGAATAAGGAGTCGTCTCGCTCGCAAGTTGAGCATCCTGCCTTAGATACCACTCCTGTAGACAATTTCACCTCTATCGTATACTCTATGGATCCTCATTTCAAGTCGGTCCCTGATGCCAAGTGAGCTCACCGCATGGCGGCAAGCACTGTCTCTTCGTTTGCTTCTGTGCGCAATGCGGTGTCGCAAAAATGCGTGCGTGAGGTCTTGTAGCCGCCTTCCACTAATCTTTTTTGCATGTCTATCATTTTTGGCAGGTTTCCCATCTTGTGTTTGCGCGCAAGGTCATGGATGTCGAAAAAGCCCAATTGGTGGATCTGGGATTCTTCAAGTAAGATGGTAAGCAGTTTTCTTGTGTCTTCCCATTCTGTGGGGCATTTCTTTATCATTTTCGCGAGCAGTTCGCTTTCCCACAGTTCCCCAAGCCACATAGGTCCTGCCCCGTTCCACATTCCATGCTTCTTGATCACATCATCAACGGCGGTTTTGGCCTTGTCAGATCGAAAGTATACTCTCATGTAGTGCATGTCACAATAGCTTAGGATAGGCACGAGGGCCCTGTCATATTGCGCGCCTATTAGCTGCACCTTGCGTATCAAGATCCGTAATCCTGCTTCATGCATGTGGGTATTGTGGGTTGGTTCTGCCCAGTATTTTCTTCGGCACGCTTTTGGGTGGGTTCCGCATAATGCGCTTGTGTCGGTGGCAGTCACTGCTAGTGTCCCTTGTCTGCTTAGCCGGCGGACGCTTGCGTCAAGATATGGGTTCGGGCTGCCAAAGGGGTCTATTTCGATGTAGTCATATCCTGTGCTTGAGAGGAGGAATCTGCTTGCTTCACAGTTGTGGATCCCTGCTTTCTTCAAGGGTATCTTGTTTAGCGCGAAGCTTTTCTTGATATCCTTCATGAAATCTGTCGCGCCATCGTTCGCGTCAATCTTCTTGATCTTCACTCCGGCTTCCTTTATCATACGCATTGTGCGTATTCCCGTGCCGGCTAATAGGTCGCATATCTGCATTTTCTCGTTGGAACATAGCAAGTAGAGGATCGATATGTCTCTGTTGACTATCATACTGGGATTGTAAAATAGAGGCATCTCACTTGATATTTTCTCTGGAGCATAGCCTAGGAATTGCACGCTTCTTTCGATGAGTTTTTCTTTTTTCATCGCTTTATGCCCGAGTCTGCGCATTTACTGGAACAAAACGTGTATAGTGACCCGTCTATTATTTTCTCATGCGTGGCTTTCTTGCTGTCTTTTAGCTCTTTGCCGCAGTGCGCGCAGTGGGTGCCAGAGCCTGCTCCGCTTACTCCTCGCATGAACCCTTCTTCCCAAGCTTCAATCTCATCGTCTTCCTGGAGTTCATCTGCCCCTTCTTCTTCGTAGATGTCTTCATCTTCCGAGTCAGTGTGGGCGGGTTCCTCTCCAGGGGTGTGTTTGTGGCGTTTGTCTTCTCCGGTCAGCATGTCTTGTGGTCTTTTTGCCATGCATTAACAGCCAGAATATGGATATATAATGCTTTTCTAGATATTCACTTTAGGCCAGGTCTCGACTTGGTGGTATTCGGGTTCGGCAAAGTCGCTTCGCACGAATTGTGTGCATTCCCGTTTGCCTTCCCAGTAGAACCAGCATTTGTCTCCAAATCGTTTGAAGGCCACGCAGTTTTCGCATACTGTTCCTGGCGGTCCCTTCTTCTCTTCAGCTTTCTTCTCCATACCCCAACTCAATTTATCCTACTTTTAAACTTGTTGCATCCGCAATGATTAAATAAGGTCATTTGGAGGATTTGTCTATGGCCAAGAGAATACCTGATAAGAGGATACTTGCGATTTCGGATGATCTTCACTCCCTCAAGGAGTGGGTGGCTGTCTACGAGGAGGAGTATGGTCTCCCTAAAGAGGTAGTCCGCACAATCAATGCAAAGATCACTCGGATAGCGAAGAAGCTGGTGGATGTCTAGATGGATGTGCCAAAGAACCTGCGTCTTGCTCAGATAATGGATGAGACAAAAAAAGCGAAGGAGCTGATTCACTTGGCATGGCG
Organism: uncultured Methanosarcinales archaeon; assembly: GCA_964359785.1. Lineage (GTDB taxonomy): Archaea > Nanobdellota > Nanobdellia > Woesearchaeales > JAGWAF01 > JACQSU01. Next base: position 10,880 of record CAYHWL010000020.1, read on the forward strand.
CGAAGAGGTCGTCTGGCAGGCAAAGCACAGGAAGGTAGTGGCCAAAGAGGAGTCTATAATGGCCCTGTTGAACCGCCTAGAAAACGATCTCGCCCGTATCATTGACGAAGAAGACTTGATAGACAACAATCCAAGAGCACGAAAGGAGCTCCTTGGTCTTCTAAGAGACCAGATTCTCATTGTCAAAAGGGAAGTTGAGACCATGCGTTCTCTTCTAAACGCGTTAGCCCAGGCGCATAACGCTGATGCCGCGCATCATCAAAGCGAGGATGTCGAATTCCAGAAGCTCGATCGCGCTCTCACTCACATCAAAGAGATGGAGAATCACTTGATACAACTGGCGTGACCCCTTATTCCCGGATGTGATCTCTCCAGGGGTGGAGCGTCGCTTATCTTTTCAGGTTTTTACCGACGGGAACTCGATCATGCGCTTGTGTAATTCAATTTGCTCCTTGATGTTTTCTATTTGGGATGTTGCTTTTCCAAGTGTCTTCGCTGTTTTTGACGGTGAGTATCCTTTGTTTTCTAGTAGGTAGCAGATGGTATCGAATTCTTCAAAATGCATGCCCATCACATCTTCATCATTTGGTTCTCCAGTTATCCCGCAGTGGCTTGGTTTGTTGGCCATCCCTTCTGGCAGTAATCCATGCGCGGCTAGACTTTCAGCAAGTTGGTAGACTTGTGTCTTATACAGATGGGATATAGGTAATATCTCACCTAGGAGGTTGTTCATGCAAAATAGTCCTGCGTGTAGTTCAGACTTAGTGCCGCAAGACACTACGGTCAGGTTCTCTTTTTCAGCGATGCTATAGACCAATGCTCTTCGTATTCCCATCATTGTGTGTATCTTGATTGTGGGTATATCTTCCTCCAGGGAATTATACTGTTTTGATGCATCCACTATTTTGTGGGGCATATTGAGTAGCCAGGCGACTGATTTTGCGTCATCGATATCTTCTTTGCGCATGTGGGTATCATCGATTATGGTCACTAGTGTTGTGGGTATTTTTGAGAGCCGGCAGATAGCTGATGCCACAGACGAGTCGACCCCGCCGCTCAAAGGCACTAGTAATCCTTTAGTATGACGGGCCTTTACTTCTTTGAGTAGAAGATCCCCGCATCTTGTGAGGTAATTGTCAGTGTTCAATTCGCTCATCTCATCGAGATATTTTCGTCTATTATCATTTGGTGAGTTTAGATTTAGCAAGCTTCGTATCAAAGATACCAGTCCGCCACTGCTGTGTTTTGTTCGCTCCCATGTCATGTCTCTGGGTAGGCTAGCCGGACTATAGACCGCAGGGGGTGTATGCGCGCTTTGGTAGATCACAGGAGTCATAGAGGTGCATCCGCATCCATATACGGCGCAGCTATGGTTGTAGTTGAAGCAGTTTGTATGATATGCTACTGAGCATCTGTTGCAACTGGCAAGTTCTACATCCGGCCAGATTGTGGAATTGCATATAGAGCATCGTGCATCCCCTCTCTTTATAGGTTCAGGCGCGAGCATTCTGATAGGTTCGGGCATCTTCTTTTCTATTGGCCTCACGGGGGCGAGTGGCTTGATTGTCTCAGAGGTTCGCACTTGGTGTTGGGTGTAGTAGCTTTCAGTCATGATTGACCTAATTGACAGATATTATTAAACATAATCTATATTATGTCTTAAAAAATAGGACATTTTATATACTTAGTCAGTATTGATCTTCTATGCCAGTCAAACAAGCATTGAAAAGTCGGGCACTAGATGACCTTGATCGCCAGATCCTTAATATCCTCCAAGATGATGGTAGGGTAAGCCTTACCAACATCTCAAAAAAGGTCCTGATCTCTATTGATTCGGTGAATAATCGCATTCAGGACATGCAACGCAAAGGCATTTTCTCTTTTGGTATATACGTCGAGCCTGATCGGATAGGGTATCCTTTGATTGCAGAGGTGAAGGTCAAGCTTCAGAATATATCTGTCGGTGAGAAAGCCAAGTTCATTGGATACCTTAAGGCTTTTCCTCAAGTGATTGAGTTATTCTCTATTTTGGGGGATTTCGATCTGACTTGTGTGATGATTGCCAAAGATACTCGGGAGATGGAGAGTCTCGCGACGCAGATCAGGCAAAAACATGCCCATATCATCGCTGATTGGGTATCTGTTCTTGTTCTAGAGAATCACAAATTTGAGAGCTATGATATGCAGCATCTATAGGGCATTCCAGTGGAGACCTTAACAAGGATATCGAACACGCCTTACCCCTTGCCTATCATCTTTGAGAGTATGGATTTCACGGCATCGATATGCCCGCCGCTCTTACGCTCCTCTTTCCAGTGGAATCGTAGTTGATCCAGTTTCCCAAAGAGGTATTCTGCTGATATTGTGGGAGACACGCATAGTTGTGTGATTATCTCCATCCTGTCCTTATGTATATGGTCGAACTGTTTTGGGGTCATGCCATTTGCCGTGGCTATATCGCTCCGTAATCTAGAAGGTATCCCAGTGTTGACCAGTTTATTTTTCTTGGGATCATATTCATAGAGGGTGTTGAACCTAGGCTCCATCCCTCCAGATGCGTTCACTTCACTTATCTCCTGTATTATTCTCTTGTTGCCAGTGGAAGTCATCAATCTTTTGAACACGATTATCAGGTCCAGCGGACCCAGCATTGATTTTGGCACGCTCATCGGGGGATTGGTGATACGATTTATTGTTTCACGTGCTGATTCGGCATGCAGTGTCCCAAGGCTTCCCGCGTGCCCAGTGTTCATGGCTTCAAATAGTGTCCCTGCTTCAGGCCCACGGACTTCACCGACGATTATCCTATCAGGTCTCATGCGCAGTGCGTTGCGCAGTAGCATATCCATTGTGACATTCGCTTCTTTCTTGGACACCATCGCAACCTTGTTGGCGTGTAACACGACAAGTTCAGCTGTATCTTCTATTGTGATGATTCGCGAGGCGGCAGGTATATACATCGCAAGCGCATTCAATGCGGTAGTCTTCCCTGATCCAGTCCCACCGACAATTAGTGCATTAGCGGGCCTAACCCCAAGTCCCTCTATGGCAAGCCAAAGGAATGCGGCCGCATCTGCCGTGAGGGTGCCATTCTTCACAAGATCGACGACCGTTATCACATTTCTCTTGAATTTTCGGATGGTAAAGGTTGAGTTATTGGGCGAGGCAGGGGGTATGGTGGCGTTGAATCGCGAGCCGTCTTCAAGTGTCGCATCCAGCATCGGATTCATCTCATTGATGGTCTTGGTATTTTGTTTCGCCACAAGGTCGATATATTGGCGTGCGGTGGCTTCTTCTATCCGGACATTGGTCTGGCAGAATCCATACTTCTTGTGATAAACCCTTATTGGCGTGTTAGGTCCATTGTAGACGATCTCTTCAAGTATGTCGTCGAGAAGCAACCCTTTTATCACCTCGACGAATCCTTTGCCAAGTAATGTGTTATCCACAAGATATGCGTACTGGTTTTCTGCCATGTACATGATCTTTGTGTATCCGTATGAGTCGATGATATCGCTTGGGTTTGGCATTTTATCCTCCTAGTGTAGAGATGATATAAGGGCCGATGACTGTTATTGCCAGTAGATAGTAAGAGAGTGACACGGGCAGTAGCAGCATGCTTTCCAGCAGATCCCTAAAGATGAACAGGTCTAGGAATGTTATCCCAACATTCACGGCTAGTAGATATCCTAACATGAGTGGTGTCTGCATGATACCTACAGTGTCGAGTGTTTTTGTCTGCAGTAAGATAGCTAGGAAGTAGTAGATCATAGGCAGGAAGAATATACCTAGTAATTGCAGTATCATGATTGGCATCCGTGATTTCTTGTCTATGGTCTCTTGCAGGTGTTGTATATCCCACAGTTTTTTGGACAGGTTCTTTAATGCTTGGGCCTCGTCTCCGCGTGATTTTTCTGTTTCTGCTATGATGCTGGTGATATAGGCGAATGTGGGGGATCCGCTTTTTGTCCCTGCCATATCTAGCGCATCTTGCATGGTTTTCCCTTCTTTGATGAGTTTCACGACCATGCGGAAATGATGCGCGCTTTTGTTGTGTTTGTCTTCGCTCACAAGAGTTAGCGCGGTCTCCATCGATCGTCCCATCTCAAGATGGGTGGCTATCTGTTCCATTGTCTCTATCATCGACGCGTCAAGCGCGCTTGCGTTGCCTTGTAGTTGTTTGTATCCTAGATAAAGCGCGGTCATGGCTCCAAATGCGTAAGGCGCATAGATTGCGATGTCTGCCATCTTACTCGTACCTCATCATGTATAGTACCACGAAAAATACTATCAGGTCGACCCCTATTATGCCTTGATTTAGCGCTGCTGGTATAGGGATGTCAAATCCGGCCACAAATAGCGCGTCCTGAAGTAGTACGACGAAAAATATCACTAGTGGGATTGACATGATGATCATCAGGCGGTTGAGGTTCACTGCTAGATTGTCGATTAGGGTGTCTACTGTTAGAGCGGTCTCTTTTAGTATCCTCTCGGACAGTTCTCCCATGCGGTTGGTCATCTCAGGGCCAGAATCCCGCAGTATGTCAAATAGCGTGGTGAGGTTCTTTGAGCTTGTTTCCTCTGCTTTGAAGGCCTCACCAAGCGTCACTCCCATCTCCACTCTCTTCATCACTCCTTTGGCCATCCTTGATACTTTGCCGAAATTCATCTTCCCTAAGTTGAGCAGGATGCTTTCCATCGCGTATCCGCATGCGACTTGGACTTTGATGTGTTCTATCGCAAGGAGAAGGTCATTGTTGGTGTTTCTGGCGAAAAGCGGCATGCTCTTTTCATGCCAAAACCTACATTTAAACCATTCGTCTCGTAGTCATACCAATAGATTTTTCATAACCCTTAAAAACGCCTTGTTTCTTTCTCATGTTTATGGCGAAAAAAAGGTTCGATTCGAAATTTTGGGCAGGGACTTTCATGATCGGTCTTATGGTGTTGTCATCTTTGGCTTTCGTGATGGAGTATTATGCTAATCCTGATAGTGGCATTTCGTATGGCGATTTTAAGTTCACATCGGATCCTTTGGGTTACAAGACTAAGATTGACGGCAAGGATATTGTTTTCACATACTTGCCGGATTCTTTGGACTCTGTGAATGTCTCAAGTGCTGCTCCTTATGTGTTGCGTCAGAGCCGTGCGGTGCTGATCAGTATTGATCCAGACACCGAGTATAGTGACACGCTTGGGACCCTTCAGTACATGGACTCCAATATCTTGACAGATGCTCTAGGCATAATGGTAGGTCCAGGTCTGACGAACAACACTGCCTATCCCGATATTCCGCAGATTGATTGTCTAAACGCTTCAAGTGATGAGCCAGTGTTGCTTATGCGCTACACGAATGATTCTTCTGATGCGGGTGTGAGCACGCAGGGGAATTGTGTCATTCTAAAAGCGCAGTATTCAGACGATTTCACGAGATATAATGACCGTCTGATGTATGAAGTGGTGGGTGTGATGAAGTGATGGAGGCAAAGCCCTGGTATCATAACGCGCTGGTCTGGGCAGTTATCCTCTTGGTGGTCTTCCTAGTCTCTTTCTATGCGTCCACAAAGATATGGAAGCCTGCGAAATTTCCGACGGTGCAGTATGGCGATTTTGAGTTTGTGAAGGCAGGGGGTTTGTGGAATACGGAGTGGACAAAAGGCGATAATCTCTATCATATCCGGTTGAGGTTTAACCCATTTCAGGTGTCGAATGTGTCAGTGACTGGTTTTTTTGATAGATCGTTCAACCGCAATGAGGTCTATCTCACTTTTGACCCCAGGCGAGGTAATTTCACCACTTTGAGTCTGGCTATGGGGGAATTGTCTCTAAACATGCTCAATGCCCTGGGAGCAAAGCCGATAGCGGCTTGTACAGTTAACCAGACAACAGCCTGTGAGAATCGGCCTATGGTGAATTGCGGCGATGTGAACCGTTCAGTCATATTCTTGTCTGATGTTGATGACGCGCAGATCGCTGCCCGTGGAGAATGTCTCATCTTGACGGGTTCGGATCTGGATATCCTTCGCTCCGTCGATAGGCTTCTGTACATCTGGTATGGTATGATGGAATTGCCTGCTTTGCCTGCGAGCCTAAAATAGGGGCTTTGCGCGGAAACTCGCCGTAGTGGATTAATCTTCTTTGCGGCGCCGGTCT